>JAIYAI010000437.1 GCA_027489135.1 Acetobacteraceae bacterium | reverse complement strand
GCCTGTTCCGTCAGGCGCATCACTTGGCGCTCCTTGCTTCGGTCAGGCGCATCACTCGGCCGCCGCGGTGAGCGACATGTCGAGCGGCGGCGTTGTCTCCGGAGGCAGCGGCGACTGGTAGGGCTTGCCCCCCGTGCGCTTCTGGTGGTCCGCCTTGGCCCGCGCGATCAGCCTCGGATCCTTCAGCGCGGCGATCGCCGTGCCCGCCATCACCTTCGAGACATGCACCAGCCCCTTGTGCGCCGCCGGCAGCTTGCCCTGCGCCGTGAGCTGCCAGGAATGGCCCGGCGTGCCGATGGCATAGACCGCCCCCCGCGCCTCGATCGTCGGCACCTTCCAGGAGACATCGCCGACATCCGAGGAGCCCACCATGATCGCGCCCTTGGCATCCAGCGGCACGATCATGTCGCAGAGGGGCACGTCGCGCTGCGGCACGCCGGCGCGGCGCCAGGAGCTGGAGATGTCCTCGGCCGTCATGGTGGCCTGGAACTCGGCGGCCTTCTTGCGATCCAGATCGTCGAAGGGCGGCGGGCCGAGGCGCTCGAACTCCGCCTGCATCGCCTCCTCCAAGGGCCGGTTGCCGAGCATGTTGGAGACGGCGCTGACCACGCGGGTGGTCACGGTGGTCTCGGTCATCAGCGCGGCGCCATCGGCGATCTTGCGGACGCGGGCGACCAGCGGCAGGAGCTCGTCGAGGGTCCGCGCGCGGATCAGGTAGCGGACCTTGGCGGTCGGCTGCACCACGTTCGGCGCGACGCCGCCGACATCGAGATAGGCGTGATGGACGCGGGCATCGGAGGGCATGTGCTCGCGCAGGTACTGCACGCCGACACTCATCAGTTCCGCGGCATCCAGCGCGCTGCGGCCGAGATGCGGCGCGGCGGCGGCATGGCTCGCGCGGCCCTTGAAGCTGAAGTCGATGCGGGTGTTGGCCAGGCCGATCGCGTCGCCGACCTTGCTGAAGGCCGCCGGGTGCCAGGTGATGGCGATGTCGACGTCATCGAAGGCACCGTCGCGCACCATGAAGCCCTTGGCGGCGCCGCCTTCCTCGGCCGGGCAGCCGTAGTAGCGGACGCGGCCCGGGACCTTGTTCGCCTCCAGCCAGTCCTTCACCGCGGTCGCTGCCAGCAGCGCGGCGGAGCCCAGCAGGTTGTGGCCGCAGCCATGGCCGAAGCCGTTGCCGGGGATGGGGCGCTGTTCGGCGACGCCGGCTTCCTGCGAGAGGCCCGGCAGCGCGTCGTATTCGCCGAGGATGGCGATGACCGGGCCGCCCGCGCCGGCCTCGCCCATCACCGCGGTCGGGATGCCGGCGACCTTCTCGGTCACGCGGAAGCCCTGCTCATGCAGCATCTGGGTGTGCTCGGCGCAGGAGCGGGCCTCGGTATAGGCGAGTTCCGGCATGCCCCAGATGCGGTCGGAGAGGTCATTGAAGTCGCGCGCCTTGGCGTCGGTCAGGCGCCAGATCTCGTCGGTGTTCTGGGTCATCTGTCTGTCCCTCGGGTCAACGCAGGAAGCGCTTCTCGCGGGCCTTCATGCCCGGTACGTCCTGCAGGCGGAAGATTTCCTCGACGCTGACGATGGCGGCGTCGGCGCCGCTGATGCCGCCTTCCGCGCGGATCTGGCGGAAGACCTGCTGCATGGCGGTGACGGCGGCGCGGATGGCGTGGTTGCCGTAGATCACCACATTGATCTTCCCGGCCTCCCGCATCGCCGCCTCGGTCAGCGTCGGGTAGGCGGTGGGGACGAGGACGATGGGGCGGCTGCCGTCCCAGGCCGCGGCGAAGGCCAGCACCTCGTCCGGCGTCTTCCGCTTGGAATGCACCAGGATCATGTCGGCGCCGGCTTCGACATAGGCGTGGGCGCGGGCCAGCGCCTCCGCCTGGCCGAGGCCCGCGATCAGCGCCTCGGTCCGCGCCACCACCACCAGGGAGGGGTCCTGGCGCGCGGCGCAGGCGGCCTCGACCTTGCCTTGGAACTCCGCGACGGAGACGAGTTCCTGCCGCCCGCCGTCGAGCAGCGAGGTGTCCTTGGGGAAGCGCTTGTCCTCCATCACCACCGCGCCGACGCCGGCCCGCTCATAGGCCGCGACAACGTGCTGGACGTTGATGGCGTTGCCATAGCCGGTGTCGATGTCGGCAATGACGGGGATGCGCACGCGCTCCGCCATGGCCCGCGTCATGTCGAGGTGCTGGGAATAGGAGAGCAGCGAGTTGTCCGGCACGCCATAGGCGGCCGAGAGCTCGAAGCCGCTGGCCCAGATGGCGTCGAAGCCGGCTTCCTCGGCGAGCAGGGCGGAGAGCGGGTTGTGCGCCGACATGGCGTGCACCAGGCCACGCTCGGCCACGCCGCGGCGGATCGCCTCACCCTTGCCCAAAGCCTGCCTCCAGCATCGACGCCGAGAGAATAGCGCCGGGTCAGCCCGGCGGCAGCCCCTCCGCCGCCCGGGCGGCGCGGATGGCGGCCACCGCGCGGTCGGTGGCTTCCGGCGCCAGGCCGAGATAGCGCGTGGGGTCGAGCTGGTTCGCGAGATCGAGCTCCGCCACCAGCGGCGCCAACCCGGGCCGCGCGGTGATCTCGGCCAGCAGGGTCGTGCCCTTCTGCCAGGCCGCCTGCGCCGCGAGCCGGACCTCCTCATGCGCCGTGTGCTTGCCGATGCGCTCGCCGAGCAGGAACATCGCGTGCTCCGCCATGATCAGCCCGTTGGTGCGGCCGAGGTTGCGGGCCATCGCATCCGGGTGGACGACGAGCTTTTCCATCATGTCCGCAGCGGCACGGGCCTGGCGCTCGGCGGCGATGGCGACCTGGCCGATCACGTCGGCATTGCTGATCTGATCCCGCTCATGGATCGAGACCTGCCAGTCCAGCAGGATCGACGCCTCCGCCGGCACGACGCGCGACAGGCGCACCACCTCCCGCGACAGGGCCGGGTTGACCTTGTGCGGCATGGTGGAGGAACCGACGCTCTCCGACGGGTCCTCCAGCTCCCGCATGTCGTCGCCCTGCAGGATGAACACCTCCTGCCCGATGCGGCCCCAGCTGCGGGCCATGATGCCGAGCAGCGCGCCGTATTCGGCGAACATGTCCTTCGCCCCCTTCCAGTCCGCCGGCCAGGGCTCGCCGACGCCGAGTTCGCGCATCACCTCCACCTCCACCGCCAGCGCATCGGGGCCGAGGGCGGCGTAGCTGCCGACGGCGCCCGAGAGCATCCCGGTGTCGTTGCGCGCGAGCCAGCCACGGAGACGATCGATCGAGCGCCGGTTCTCGGCGAGCCAGGAGGAGAGTTTGAGGCCGAAGGTCATCGGCAGCGCGTGCCGGCCCACGGTGCGGCCGACCATCGGCGTCGCGCGGTGGGTCTCGGCCAGGCGCAGCATCGCCGCCTCGGCGCGCAGAAGCTGGACCAGCACAAGGCGCACGGCGAGCCGCGCCTGCATCAACTGGACCGTGTCGTAGATGTCCTGCGTCGTCGCGCCGTAGTGGATCCATTCGCCGGCGCCGTCGCGGGTGACGCGGGCCCAGGCGTTGATCAGCGCGACCATGGGGTGGCCGACGCGCCGGCGTTCCTCGGCCACCGCGGCGGGCGGCACGGCCTCCAAGGTCGCGGTGCGGGCGATCTCCTCCGCCGCGGCCGCGGGGATGATGCCGCGCCGCGCCTGCACGCGGGCCAGCGCCACCTCCATCCGCATCAGCAGCCGCTGCGTCTCGGCCGGGCCGAAGAGGTCCGTCGTGCTGCGCGGCAGGTCCTGCGCGGCGGCGGAGACGGTCATGGCGAGACCCCCGATCAGGGCGAGCACGAGGCGATGCATGCGACGGTTCCTTCGGCGCCGGAAGCGTAGCTTGCGGGACGCGCCCGTACAGCGGCAGGATCGGCGCAACGAACCGAGGGAGGACCGCCATGCCGCGCCTGACACGCCGCCTGCTGCTGGGCAGCCTGGTCGCCACCCCCGCCCTGGCGCAGACCGCCTGGCCGAACCGCCCGATCCGCCTGCTGGTGCCCTTCCCCGGTGGCGGCGGGGCGGACGTGACCGCGCGGCTGCTGGCGACGCAGCTCGGCACGGCGCTTGGCCAGCCCGTGGTGGTGGACAACCGGCCCGGCGGCAGCACGGTGATCGCGGCGGAGGCGGCGGCGCGCGCGGCGCCGGACGGGTACACGCTGCTCTTCGCCTCCGGCGCCACCTTCAGCAGCGTGCCGGCCCTGCTGCCCTCGATCCCCTACGACCCGGATCGCGACTTCGCGCCGCTCGCCCTCGTCTCCCGCCTGCCCTTCTTCGTCTTCGTGCCGGCGCGGTCCGAGGCGCGGGACCTCCAGGGCCTGCTGGCGCTGGCGAAGGCGCGGCCCGGCGCGATCAGCTACGGCACCAATGGCATCGGCACGATCGGGCACCTGGGGATGGAGCTGCTCTGCCGCGGCGCCGGGGTGGAGATGACGCATGTGCCCTACCGCGCCTTCGGCCCGGCGCTGACCGACATGCTCGCCGGCCGCATCCAGGTGATCATGGGCGACCTGACGGTGATGGGCGGCGCGCTGCGGGCGGGCGAGATCCGCGCGCTGGCCGCGGCGCAGCCGGAGCGGTCGGAATTCCTGCCCGAGGTGCCGACGGTGGTGGAGGCCGCGGGGCTCGCCGGGTTCGACGCCTCCGCCTGGTTCGCGCTCTTCGGGCCAGCCGGGGTGCCGGCACCGATCCAGGCGCGGCTGACGGCGACGGTGCAGGACTGGCTGCGCACGGCGGAGGCGCGGGAGGCGCTGGCAAAGATCGGCCAGGTGCCACTCGGCGGGGGGCCGGAGGCGCTGCGGGCACTGATCGTCGCGGAGCGCACGCGCCTGGTCGGGCTGATCCGCGCGGCGGGCATCAGGCTGGAGTAGCCGCCTCCGGCGCCGCGGGTATCAGGCCGGCGTGGCCGCCTTCAGCGTCGCCAGGTCATAGCCCGCGACCTTCTTGTAGGCGCCGGTGATGGCGAGCATTTCCTCGGCCGAGATCACGTCCTCGATCCGCGCGAAGGGCTTGTCGCCGGTGCGCTCATACACCTCGCGCAGGATGGCGTCGGGCG
>JAIYAI010000355.1 GCA_027489135.1 Acetobacteraceae bacterium | reverse complement strand
GAGCCAGACCGCGTGGTGAATGATCTCGGCGGGAAAGCGGTAGCCGGGATAGGTCGTGCGCTCAGGCGTCATGTCGCCAGCTTCGCCCGCCCGTCTCGTCCAGGCTATAGGCCGCCAATGTGACAATGCCGCTCGACGGCAACTGCGGCTGCGAGCGCGAGCGGCACAGTAGGCAGGCGCGTGGCCAGGCTCGCTCCGCCCAGGAGTGTGATGAGCGCCACGCCTGCCGCGAGCGGGTTGCTCCAGGCAAGCTGCAGCCCAATCCAGGCCATCGTCGCGCCAACACCGATCTGGAGGCCGATGACCTCCGAACGGGGCAGGACGCGTGCCGCCCAGGTGGTGGCGCCGGACAGCGTCAGGAAGAGCAGGATCAACCCGCCGGCAATTCCCGCCGCTGCGACCTCACCCGGCGCGAGGCCGCCGGCAACGACGAGCGCGCCGACCGCCTTCATCGGCTGTACTGGCACTGGCAGGCGGTAGACCAGACCGGTGGCGAGGAGGAAGACGCCGAAGCCCACGAGGACGCCGCCCGCGGACATCCCGGCTACCGCGACCGCGCCAAGCAGGATCGGCAGCAAGGTGCCCAGGTCGCCGAAGGCACCACCTACCTCGCCGGCGAGTACGGGGCGTTCAGGCTTCACGTAATTGCCTGGAAAAGTCGCACACGATCGCCCTCCTCGCGCTGAAGCAAGCCGGCGCGCTCGAGGCGGGCGAGGGCACGGTAGGTTGCCTCATGCGAGAGGCCAAGCTCGGCCGCTATCGCCTTCCAGGGACGACCGAGGCGGCGCGTACCGTCGGCTTCAGGGGGGACGGCGTGCACTGCGTCGAGCAGGCGGTCCGCCGCGTGCGGCAGGGCGAGCCGTTCGGCGCGGGCCCGCTCGGCGACCAATCGGGACGCCAAGTGGGCCGCAAGACGCCATGGAAGCTCGGGATCGGCTTCGGCCTCTCGCCGCAAGTCGGCTGCGGGATAGACGAGAACCACACTTGGCGAGGCGGCGACGGCGTCGCAGTGGTGATGGCTCTCGAAGAGCGACGCCTCCGCAAAGGTCTCGCCTGGGCCGGCCCGGTGCAGCACGAGGCGACGCCCCTCAGCGGAGGTACGAACGAGCTCAAGCGCGCCTTCCTGAACGACGACTAGGCCCAGACCGGGATCACCCATGTGGAACAGGGCGGCGCCGCGCGCCAAGCGGCGCTCGTGGCCCACCGGGGGTAATCGGAGGAGATCAATTTTCATATGACCAGGGTCCACTCCGGTCCACCGATGCGGCATCAGGCGGCGGCACAGAGGCGCCATCTGGGTTCGCCCAAACACATACCAGATACGACGCTACTGACGCAGCTTGAGGCGCTCGCCACCACTGCACCTCTGGCCGCGCGTCTGTCGAGTTTGCGAATAAGATAGCACACCCTCCACGATGTCGCCGGCCAGCTAAAAGAGAGGGTTTTGGTTCCCAGTTCCTATGCTGGCCGCAGCCCCAACACGGCGAGTCCTGGCGGGACGATCCTCGTCGCGATCAACGCGCCACCCCTGCTCACCCGAGAGGCGGTCGCGGCGCGCACGGCTACTCGATCACATAGCGCGCCGTCACGCGGTGGCCATCGCCCATGGTACCGTTGAAGACGACCCGCGCCCCGGCCGCGGGTGGCGCAGCGAGTGTGCCGACGAGGCGATTGGGTTCGGCCGGCACAAGGGTAACTGTCGCTGTCTGGCCAGCGGCTTGGACCGTTGCGCGGCCGGAGGCCCGTGCGCTCGGAGATGGCCGGCCGTGCTCCTCGTTCAGGAACAGGGTCAACGTCGTGCCGGACAGCACCAGCTCGATCGGATGTCCGTCTGCGGTGACGATCTGGCCGCCATTCGGGCCGCGGCGGCCACTCGCCGCCGGTGGCGCGGCCGCGGTCTGCGCAAAGGCTGTGCCGAAGGGCGCCAGGATCAGAAGGGCGACGGAGGCCCGGCGAGAAAAATCCGTCATGACACATCTCCTCATTTCATGTGATCAGAAGGTTTCGGCGGCGCGACCGGCGGGATGTGCGGTGCGTTCCGCCAGCAGCTGATCAAGCGCGGGGCGCCCGAAGCGGCGGAACAGCAGCGGAGTCAGTACGGCGTCGAGCAGCGTCGCGCTGACCAACCCGCCGAAGATCGTTACCGCGACCGGGTGCAGGATCTCGCGCCCCGGCTCGCCGGCGCCGAAGAGCAACGGAACCAGCGCAAGCCCGGCCGAGAGCGCCGTCATCAACACCGGCGCCACGCGCTCATCGCTGCCGCGCAGGATCAATGGTCGGCCCCAGCGCTCCCCCTCGTGCAGCACGAGGTTGATGTAGTGGCTGACCTTCAGGATGCCGTTGCGTGCAGAGATTCCGGCCAGGGTGATGAAGCCCACCATGGAGGCGACCGAGAGTGGCAGCCCCGCGATCCAAAGCGCGGCGACGCTGCCGATCAGTGCCAGCGGGATGTTGGCCATGACGACCAGCGCCAGAGCGGTAGACCTGTAGCGCTGGCGCAGCACCACGAACACCAGCGCCAGCGAGACGAGCGAGAGCAGGCCGATGGTCCGCGCCGCCTCCTCTTGCGCCCGGAAGTTGCCCTCCAGCACGGCAGCGTAGCCGGTCGGCAGCGGCGTCTCCGCGATCACGCGGCGGAGATCGGCGGCGATCGCGGCCATGTCGCGCGCGCCGTCGCCATTGCCGGAGACGACGATGCGCCGCTGCCCACCCTCCCGCAGGACCTGGTTCGGCCCGTCCACCTCCTCGATGGTGGCGACAAGGCGCAGCGGCACATGGCCCTGCGGCGTCGCCACCAGCAGCGCACCGAGACCTTCGGTCGTGCGGTCTGCGTCAGCCAGGCGCACCACCACGTCGAAGCGGCGCACCCCGTCCACGATCTGGCTGACCACCCGACCATTCGACAGCCCCTCCAGCGCGGCGGTCAGCGCCGCCGGGGTCAGGCCGTAGAGCCCCGCCTCGGCGTAGTCCGGCACTACGCGGAGCTGCGGGATCCGCACCTGCCGCTCCACCTGCAGGTCGACGAGCCCGGGGATGCCGGCCATGCGCGCGCGCAGCGCCTCGGCCAGGGTACCGAGGGTGTCGAGATCGGGACCAAAGAGCTTGACCGACACCTCGGCCCTGACGCCGGAGAGCATGTGGTCCAGGCGGTGCTGGATCGGCTGGCCGATATTGATGTTGGCCGGCAGCGGCGCGATGCGGGCCCGCAGGTCGGCCAGCACCGCGGCGCGGCTCCGCTCCGACCGGCGCAGTGCCACGTCGAGCTCGTTCATGTGCACGCCCTCGGCGTGCTCGTCGAGCTCGGCCCGGCCGGTCCTCCGGCCGACCGAGACCACCTCCGGAACTTCCGCCACGAGGCGCTCGGCGATCGCGCCGAGGCGGGCGCTCTCGGCCAGCGAGATGCCCGGTCGGAACGAGAGGCTGACCAACACCGTCCCCTCGTTGAAGGCGGGCAGGAACGCGCGTGGCAGCATCGTCGCGCCCCACGCCGCCGCGCCGAACAACAGCACAACGAAGACGTAGACCAGCCGCGGCCGGTTCAGTGCCTGCAACAGTGCCATGCGGTTCAGTCGCTTGGCAGCGCGCAGGACCGGACCGTCGCGGTGTGTTCGCGCCGGGCGGTTGCCCAGCAGCCAGTAGGCCAGCACCGGCGTCAGCGTGACGGAGACGGCAAGGCTCGCCAGGATCGCGACGATGTAGGCGACCCCGAGCGGCGCGAAGAGCCGCCCCTCGATCCCCGGCAGCGCGAAGAGCGGCACGAAGACCAGCACGACGATGGCGGTGGCGTAGACGATGCCGGATCGCACCTCCTGGCTGGCCGCGGCCACCATGTCGAGCACCGGACGCGGCCGGGGCTCATCGGCGTTTTCCCGCAGTCTGCGGAGGATGTTCTCGACGTCCACGACGGCGTCGTCCACCAGTTCGCCGATCGCTATGGCGAGCCCGCCAAGCGTCATCGTGTTGATGGTCAGCCCGAAGGCGTGGAAGACCACGACGGTCACCAGCACCGAGACCGGGATGGCAACTAGCGAGATCACGGTCGCTCGGACATTCATCAGGAACAGGACGAGGACCACCGCGACCACGGCCGCCGCCTCCAGCAGCACCGTCTCCACGTTGCGGATCGAGGTCGCTATGAAATCAGCCTGCCGGAACTGTACGCGGGACGCGTCGAGGCCGGCCGGCAGAGTAGGCCTCAGCTGCGCCAGCGCGGCCTCCACGGCCTGGGTCAAGGTGATGGTGTCGGCGCCGGGCTGCTTCTGCACCGAGAAGATCACCGCCGGCCCGCCGCGATAGCCTGCATCGCCGCGACGCGGGCGGGCCGCGAATTCCACTGTGGCGACCTGGCGCAACAGGATTGGTGTCGGATAACCCGGGCGCTGTGCGACCGGCGTATCCGCGAGGTCTTCCAGCCGCTGGGTAAGGCCGAGGTTGCGGATCAGGTACTCGCGCCCGCGCTGGTCGATGAAGCCGCCCCCGGTATTGGTGCCGAAGCGCGCGACTGCCGCCTCGATCTGCTCCGCCGCAACACCAAGCGCGAGCATGGCGGCCGGGTCGGGCGTGATGCGGTACTGGCGGACCTCGCCGCCGATCGGGATCACCTGCGCAACGCCCGGGATGGAGAGCAGACGCGGCCGGATGGTGAAGTCCACCGTCTCCCGCGCCGCCATCGGGGACACGCCGTCAGCGCGCACTGCAACCAGCATGATCTCGCCCATGATGGAGGAGACCGGCCCCATGACTGGCGCAGCGTTGGTCGGCAGGGCTTGGCGAACGACCGCGAGCCTTTCGGCGACGAGCTGGCGCGCCCGATAGAGCTCCGCCGACCAATCGAACTCGACATAGACGATGGAGAGCGAAACAGCCGAAACCGAGCGGACGCGGATGACGCCCGGCATACCGTTCATCGCCGTCTCGATCGGGAAGCTGACGAGCCGCTCGACCTCCTCCGGCGCCAGGCCATCGGCCTCGGTGAGCAGCGTGACGGTGGGGCGGTTGAGGTCGGGGAAGACGTCCACCGGCACGCGCGGCAGCACCAGCGCGCCGTAGCCGACGAGCACCAGGGAGGCGATGAAGACCAGCAGGCGGTTGCGCAGGCTGGTGGAGACGAGGAACTGGAACATCGCCGGCTCAGCGAACCTGGTTCACGAGGCCTGCGCCCTGGACGACCACGCGTTCGCCCGCGCGCAGCCCGGCCACCACAAGCACGCGCGCCGCGTCGAGCGGTTCGACCCGCACCGGGGCGGCGGCGAAGCTCTCGGGCTCGACGTGGCGCCAGACGACCTGCTCTCCGTTCGCGGCGCGCACCACGGCGGCGCGCGGCAGGATCAGGCCGCTCACCTGCTCGGCGAGCTCGGCCACCACGGTTACCGGCTGGCCGAGGGCGAGGCCCGCCGGCGGATCCTCGACGCGGAACTGTACGAGCGTCGCACCCTGCTGCACGGCGCGGCCGAATCCCTGCAGGGAGAGGCGCATCGGCGCTCCGCCGCGGACCGAGGCTGTGGCGCCGCGGAACTCGCGCGCTGCGTCGGCGCCGAAGACCAGCGCCTCCACCCAGAGCCCGGCAGGGTCCACCACCTGGAAGAGCACGTCCTGCGCGGCGACCACCTGTCCGGCGGCGGAGCGGGCGGAGGCGATGATGCCGTCCGCCGGGGCGCGAATCACCTCCGGCGCGACGCGATTCTGCGAGAGGAGCACGCGTCGGCGCCGCAGCCCCTCAAGCTCGATCTCTGTGTCCACCACCTGCACCCGCGTGCCGGCGCCGGAGGCGGCGAGGTTGCGGGCGCGGGCGAGGCGCGCCTCGGCCGCGGCGATCTGCTGCTCGATGTCGCCCGAGCGCTCGGCGATGGTGGTCTGGTCGGCAACGGGGATGGGCGGCTCGACGATCGCCAGCACCTGGCCGCGGCGCACTGCCTGGCCGAGGCGGGGCAGCCCGCCCTCGGGCGGCACGATGCGTCCGCCGGCAAGGCTTTGGGCGAGGCCGCCGCGGTTGGGATCGGCGACGACGCGGCCGACGAGGGTGACGGTGCGGGAGGCCTCGGTCTCCCGCAGGATGGCGGTCCGCACCTCCAGCAGGCGCTGGCTGACCTTCGGCAGGAAGACCGTGCCGTCCGGCAGGCGGGAGGGGGCGTCCACCATGGCCGAGGCGGCCGGCGGCGTGGCATCGCCGTGGTCGTGCCCCGGCCCGGCCCGGCCCGGAAGCGGCAGAAGGATCAGCGCGAGCGCGGCGGCCATGGCGGCCCGCCGTCCGCGGCCCCAGCGGCGGCGCGGGCGGGCAAGGGCCATCCCGGCGGCGAGCCCCAGCAGGGCGCCGCCACCCGCCACTAGCCATGGGCGGTGCGCCGCCCACTCAAGCGCCGCGTGCCAGGGGTCCTCGAATGGCCCGGCGTGGGGGTCGGGCGGCGGAAGCGCCGGCAGCGCGCCGGTCAGCAGGTCATCCCCCGCCGGGCCCGCGGTGATCGAGAAGACGAGGTCGAGCGCCTGTCCGGTCCGCGCGAGGAGCGGGCTGACCAGCCGGTAGGTGCCGTCAGGCTCGGGTTCCGCCACGACGGCCTGGCCGTCCGCGACGGTGACCTCGAGCCGCACGTCGGGGACGGGCGCGTTGCCGTCGAAGAGGTCGAGCCAGATCCTGAGTCGGCCCGGCGCCTCGCGCACGGCGACCACCTCGTAGAGGTCGGTATGGATGGCGATGCGGGGACGCGCCGGCGCAGCGGCGGCCGGGGCATCGTCGTGCCCCTCATGGGCAAGCGTCGGACCAGCCGTAAGCAGGCAGGCAGCCGCAAAGGCGGCACGCAGGGCGCGGAAAGCAAGCATTTGCGAGGTGTCCGGTAGGCTACGGGCATGGCGCTAGCACCGCGCCCGCCCTCCGGACGGCCGCAGCTAGACGGCGCGCGTGCGCCTGGGCGGTCGCGCTGGCCCGTCCGGCACGGTCAGGTCGCGCTGAAGGTCCTCGCCTGGCCTGACGAGGTGGATCCGCAGCCAAGCGGGTTTGCTCAGGTCAACAAGCTCGGGGATCGTCGCCCGCACCAGATGACAGGCGGCGCAATGGGCATCGGACGGAAGCGACTTGCCGCCATCGTCGCCGGGACATCCGACGTCGCCCATAATCGCTGCCACGGACCGGTTCGTCTCCTCGGAGGCATGCACGTGCTGGCCGAGGCCGGCCATCAGGAACATGGCCAGGACGGCGAGCAGGCGGGCCACACGGAGGCTACGAAAAGAGGCCATCATCGTTGTGCGGCAGATGGCGGGCGCTACCGCCCAAGTCAACGGCTCTGTCTCGCCGGACGGCATTCCACAAAGCGGCGCCCCTGTAGCGCCTTGCGCTGACAGCGTGCCTCGCTCTCCGCGCTGGTCCGCTAGGCGCCAAACCTGATCCGGGGTCCCTGGGCGCCGCGATGGCGGCGTGGATGGAACTCGTGGGTTACCAGGGTCATCATGAAGAGGCGTTGCTGGCGGCGTGGTTCGGACGGGGCCGCATGAAGGACATCATTCTGCGGCGGCACCGGCGTGGCTGCATGATCCCGCTGGAGCGAGAAGGCCAGCGTGATCGCCGAGCACACCGCCAACAGTACCGATGCGTCAACCAGGCAACCGGTGAGACCAGCGAACTCATAGAGAAGTCCTGCATGCAGGATCCCACCGAAGCGGCCGTCGGCGTTGGCAGCGGCGTAGAGGGCGACGTCCTCCAGCGCTTTCTCGCTGCCGCCTGCACCACGCTGTAGCCGATAGTCCACACTGCGAGGAAGTCGCCAACCACGGTGAACGTCCAGCCTGAGGCGTCGAGGAAGACCGGTGCGCGCGGCGCTGGTGATGCCGGCGTGGGTCGCGGAGGCAGTTCCCATCTAGTCGCCGTGACCGCGGCATACTCAGAAACGCCTCACTACCCCGTGAAGCGTCTATGTGCAGGCACTTGATGGGCCGCAAGGCCTCGCGGGTGGTTCCGTGGGAACACTTAGCCGCACGAGTATTGCGGTCGGGCGCCAAGCGGACTGCGACCTGCGCGTCAGATGGATCGATGGCCGGCAACAGGAGAATCGAGAATGGCTGAGCGCGACGTCGTCATCTGCGCCCCGGTTCGCACCGCGATCGGCACCTTCGGTGGCATGCTGAAGGACACGCCGGCCACCGATCTCGGCGCCGCCGTCATCCGTGCGGCAATCGAGCGCGCGAGCCTCGACCCGGCCAAGGTCGACGGCGTGGTGATGGGCAATGTGATCCAGGCCGGCAACCGGATGAACCCCGCCCGCCAGGCAGCGATCGCCGCCGGGGTTCCCGTCTCCGCACCGGCCCTGACCGTCAACCGTGTCTGCGGCTCCGGAGCCCAGGCCATCGCCTCCGCCGCCCAGGAGATCCGCCTTGGCGAGGCAGAGGTGATGGTGGCGGGCGGCATGGAGAACATGGACCGCGCGCCCTACCTGCTCCCGAACGGGCGCTGGGGCATGCGCATGGGCGACGGCCAGGTCGTCGACAGCATGCTCTACGACGGCCTGAACGATGCTTTCTCGGGCCAGCATTCCGGCTGGCACACGGAGGACCTGGCGACGAAGTGCCAGGTCTCGCGCGAAGAGCGGGACGCCTGGGCGTTGCGGTCGCAGACCCGGTTCTCCGCCGCACAGGCCGCGGGCCATTTCGAGGCTGAGATCGCCCCTGTCGAGATCCAGGGCCGCAAGGGTTCGGTCGCGTTCACGAAGGATGAACACAACCGGCCGGACACCACCGCTGAAACGCTCGCCAGGCTGCGGCCAGCATTCCGGAAGGACGGGACGATTACCGCCGGCAACGCTCCGGGCCTGAACACGGGAGCCGCGGCCATGATCGTCGCGGAGCGCAGCGCCGCCGAGCGGCTCGGCCTCAGGCCGGTGGCGCGGCTCGTCTCGGCTGGTGTCGGCGCGGTCGAGCCCGGCATGTTCGGCCTCGGTCCCGTGCCGGCTGTGCAGCGCGCGCTCGCCCGGGCCGGCTGGCGCGCGGGAGACATCGAGCGCGCCGAGATCAACGAGGCCTTCGCCGCCATCGCCATCGCGGTCATGCGCGAGACCGGGTTGCAGGAAGAGGCTGTGAACCCCGAGGGCGGCGCCATCGCGCACGGCCATCCGATCGGCGCGAGCGGCGCCGTGCTCACCACGCGACTGCTGCACGGCATGGCCCGCACCGGGCAGAGGCGCGGGCTGGTCACGCTCTGCATCGGCGGCGGGCAGGGTATCGCCCTCTGCCTCGAGCGGTTGCACTGAGGCGGGGAGAGCGGGTCACGTGTAGACAGTGCAGGACATGACCCTTCCTTTCTTCCTGAGGACGCCGCCACGGCACCTGTTCTTCACGGGCAAGGGCGGCGTTGGGAAGACCTCGATCGCCTGCGCATCCGCGATCGCACTGGCCGAGCTCGGGCGCCGCGTCCTGCTGGTCAGCACCGACCCCGCATCCAACCTCGACGAGATGCTCGGCGTCGCGCTGTCAGACGCGCCGCGCCCCGTGCCGGGTGTGCCCGGCCTCTCCGCCATGAACATCGATCCCGAGGCGGCAGCGGATGCCTACCGGGCCCGCGTGCTCAGCCAGATGGCGGGCGCGGCCAATGCCGAGCGCGCCAAGGTGCGGGAGCAGCTCTCTGGCGCCTGCACCACCGAGGTCGCCGCCTTCGACGAGTTTGCCGCGCTGCTCGCCGGCGGTGCGCCGGGTGAGAACCATGTGGTCTTCGACACTGCGCCGACAGGCCACACGCTGCGCCTGCTCAGCCTGCCCGCGGCCTGGACCGGCTTTCTCGAGGCGAACGAGGCGGGCGCCTCCTGCCTCGGCCCGCATTCCGGCCTGAAGACCCAGGAGGCGCGCTTCCGCATGGCTATGGAGGCGCTCGGCGATGCCGGGACCACCGCGATCGTCCTGGTGACGCGCCCTGACCGCGCCTCGCTCGCCGAGGCGGCCCGGAGCTCCGGCGAGCTCGCGGCCCTCGGCCTGCGCAACCAGACCCTTGTGGTCAACGGCGTCTTCCACCCGGGCATGCCAGGCGACGCGGTTGCCTGCGCCATCGCGGAAGCTGGCCGCGCCGCCCTGGACGACATGCCGGAGGCGCTGCGGCCGATGCCCCGCGACGAGCTGCCGCTGCGCGGCTTCGACATGGTCGGGCTGCCCGCCCTGCGCGCGCTGCTGCGGCCGATGAGGGAGCCGGCGAGCCTGCCGGCGGAGCCTGCGGCGGCGGCGCCATCGCTGCCAGGTCTCGACGTCCTCGTGGACGGACTCGCTGCTCGGGGCCGAGGCCTGATCATGGTCATGGGCAAGGGTGGCGTGGGAAAGACGACGGTGGCCGCGGCGGTGGCCATCGGTTTGGTCGAGCGCGGGCATGCCGTGCACCTCAGCACCACCGACCCCGCCGAGCACCTGTCGATGACGCTCTGTGGAGAGATGACCGGCCTGCGCGTGGACCGCATCGATCCGAAGGCTGAGACCGAGCGATACGTGGCCAAGATCATGGAGACCCGTGGTCGCGGGCTTGATGCGGCGGGGCGCGCGCTGCTGAGGGAGGACCTCCGCTCCCCCTGCACGGAAGAGGTGGCCGTGTTCCACGCCTTCTCCCGCATCGTGGGGGAGGCGCGCGCGGGTTACGTCGTGCTCGACACAGCGCCGACGGGGCACACGCTGCTGCTCATGGACGCAACCGGTGCCTATCACCGGCAGATGACGCGCGGCGTGGATCCGGCCGACCCCAAGGGGCGCGTGATCACGCCGCTGATGCGCCTGCAGGACCCCGGGCACACCCAGGTGATCCTTGTGACGTTGCCAGAGACCACCCCGGTCTCGGAGGCGGCGGCGCTGCAGGAAGACCTGCGGCGGGCTGCGATCGAGCCGTATGCCTGGGTGATCAACCGCGCGCTGTCGGGCAGCGGGGCGCGTGATCCGGTGCTCCGGCAGCGCATGGCCGGTGAGGCGAAGCAGATCCGGCGCATCCAGGACGGGCTGGCGCGGCGGCTGTTCCTGCTGCCATGGCAGGCGGGGGCTCCAGTCGGGCTTGCCGCTCTCCGTCGCTTGGCGGCCTAGAGACCGCCACCCCGCCCGGTTGGGGGCTGACGTGCGTCATTGCGGCATTCCTCACGACCGACGCAGTCGCACCGTCTGGCGTTGGCATGCGTGCCGCCTGATCGCGGGTAGCCGTTAGCGGCACCACCAGGGCGAGGTTGATCACACCCGCGATGGCCAGCGCGACGAGCGTGCCCTCTTGGTCGAAGGCGTCCAGCGCCCAAGCGCCCAGCATCGGCGCCACTGCCGTCGCCAGCCACGTCGGCACCGAGAGCCTCCGGCGCCTTCAACCGTGCGCGCCGTACCACACTAAGATCGTTGACGGCGGTTGACGAAGTCGACCGCTACAACCTTCCCGGCGGAATGCGAGCCTGCCGGCTGCCGCGGCTCCGCACGCACGAGCTGGACCAACTCGCCCGTCTCGAACCAATCGGGGTCGAGCCCGACGAGCGTAGCCACATCTCGGCCTGGGATCGTGAAATCGTTTGCCAGGAGATCCGCTTTCGACCGGGTGCGCGTGTCCACGAGCATGGTCAGCGCCTTAGCCAGCAGCCGCGGCTGCGAGACGGGGACGGTGCGGTCCATCGGCTCTTCGCGGTTCCAGCCCTTAGCGCTGTAGTACTTGTAGAGCTGCACGGCCTCGTCCTTGACGATGAGGTCGAGGTCACGGCAACGGCGGATCATCGCCTTCACCGAGACGCGCCAACGGTCTTTCAGGATCAGGAGGCCACCCAGCGTCGGCGACCGTGCTGCCAAGGCAAAGCTGTCTGCCGGCATGAGGAAAGCGCTTGCCAGCCGGAAGGCCTGTGTCTCGATCAGTTCGAAGTCCTGGCGGAGCTGCGAGTCATTGACGTGCCGATGCAGGACCGCATGAGCCATCTCGTGCGCGGCGTCCATCTGTCGCCGGAAGAAGGACATCTTGTCCTCGGCGAGCAAGAGGTAGGGCCGGCCGTCGATCACCGACCAATTGCAAAGGCCGTCGAGCGCCGTCGTTCCCATCTCGTCCCGGCCGACGACGAAACCAGCCCGCTCCACTACTTCAACCACATCCCCAATGGGCTGGTTGCCGAGGCGCCAGTGAGCGCGCAGGTCACTGGCGATGCCCTCGATGTCTTCATCGCGCAGCTGTCGGTAGTCGATGCTCGCAACGCTGGCTGGCAAGTTGACAGGCGGTAGGTTCACATAGTGCTGGACGACCTGCGAGACCTCCTGGAGCCACCGCAGGCGGGCACGCTGCCGCGCGAGGTCGCGCTTTCGGGCGCTGGCGAGTGACCGGAGGAAGACCGGGGCATCGCCATGGTCGAAGTGGGGGCGAAAGAAGTAGCTCGGCCGTACGTTCAGTGCGCGAGCAATCTCCAGGACCTTTTCAGCGGAGGGAACAGTGGTTCCGGCCTCCCAGCGCGACGCCGCACTTGTGTCCACGCCGACGAGGGATGCCAGCGACGTTAGCGTCGGAATCCCTCTCGCGTCTCGTGCCTCGCGGATGCGCGTCGCGATAAACCTAGCCGTGCCCTCCCGCATCGCACTCCGTCCAAGCAAGTTTTGGGGCAATGAATCCTATAGCACGCAAGGGTGGTCGGCAAGCGGATCGCGCTACGAGCCGCCCGACGCATCCTCCTTGTGGTCCGCTGATCCACCCGCTGCTCCGTTCTCGCCACCCTCGAACGGCGCGACGCCAGGCCGGAGCGTGATGCCCATGTCGCCGTCCTTCGGCTGCGGACCAGGTGCCGGAGCACCCGCCTCCGCCTCGCCGTATCCCGCGAGGAAGGCGTCGGCATCCTCATAAAGCGAGAACCCGCTGAAATCCGACATGAGCACAGCGATATCAATGCCTTCGTAGGCGCCGATGTCGGCTGGATCGCGGCGAGTCAGCAGGAGGACGAAGCAGTGCTCGGCGGGCGGCGGGCCCAGGTCCAGGCGCCCCTGCAGGTCAAACGCAGCGTTCAGCCGGACTGCATTGCGCCTGGTAGCATTGGACGTCGGGAGGTCGCGGCTGCGCCCGACCGTAGCCCGAGCGATGAACACCGGCCCGTACACCGCGACCGCCTGATGAACCACCACGTCGGTGCCGGGCAGCAGGTCGTCAGCCACCATTCCGCCATGCAGCGGGACGTTCTCGCGGAAGAGCTGTTCGTAAGCCTCATGCGCGGCATAACCAGCGACGCGCAAGGCTCCCTTGCCCTGGAGCCCGCCACCCTCCGCGACCTTCCCACCTGTGCGGCGCGCCGCCCTCAGCATCTGCAGGTCGTCAGCCAACTGATCGCGGGTGACATGGCGGCGAATGAAGGCCCGGGTCGCGTATGGGTCCACAGCGAGGCTCCCAGCGGTTTGCGCTGGATAGGATTTATGGGCGAAATTCTTGCGTGGCACAAGCCGATTCGCCGGGGCACCAACGATTGCTGCTGGGCCTCAAGCTAGCCGCGCAGCGACAGCCCGGAACTTGGTCAGGGCCACCTCAAGGTCCTCAGCGATGCTTGCCGCGATCTCTGCGGGTGGGGGTAGGCTGGCTGGGTCGGTCGCGCCCTCCTCGCGCAGCCAGGACAGGTTCAGGTCCAACTTCTCCCGCGCGGCCAGCTCGGCGTAGCTGAAGCGCTTGAAGCGCTCGGTCTCCTGGCGCTTCGCGCGATCGGAGAGCTTCGCCAGGCTGACGAACTCCGCCATGTCGGCAGGCCGCAGCGGGCGTTCCTTCAGGGTGAAGCGCTTGTTGGTGCGGAGGTCGTAGACCCACAGTGCCTCGGTCCAGGGTTCCTTGCGGCGCGGGCGGGCCGCGAAGAACAGGACGTTCGCCTTCACGCCCTGGCGGTAGAAGATGCCGGTCGGCCGCCGCAGCAGGGTGTGGCACTCGAACTCGTCGAGCAGGCGGCGGCGGATCTTCTCGCCGGCGCCGCCCTCGAACAGCACGTTGTCGGGCAGCACCGCTGCGGCGACGCCGCCCGGCGCCAGCACAGTCATGATGTGCTGGACGAAGTTGAGCTGCTTGTTGCCGGTGGTGACGTTGAAGTCGGGCCGCTGGTAGTCCTCGCGCTCGGTCTCCGCCTCGCCGTCGCCGGTGAAGACCTGGATGGACTGGCGGCGGCCGAAGGGCGGGTTGGTCAGGATCACGTCCCAGCGGCGGCCGGGATCGGCCAGCAGCGCGTCGGCGCGGTGGATCGGCGTGACGTCGGCGCGACCGAGGCCATGCAGGTAGAGGTTCATGGCGGCGAGCCGCGCGACGCCGGCGACGATGTCGTAGCCGGTGAAGCCTTCCTCCCGCATCTTGCGACCGGTCTCGCGGTCGCGCGCCTCGGGCTTCTGGCGCATGTGCTCGAAGGCGGCGAGGAGGAAGCCGGCGGTGCCGCAGGCGGGGTCGCAGATGGTCTGGCCGGGCCTGGGGTCCACCACCTCGACGCAGGCCTGGATGACGGGGCGCGGGGTGAAATACTGGCCGGCGCCGGACTTGGTGTCGGAGGCAGTGCGCTCCAGCAGGCTTTCGTAGATCGCGCCCTTCACGTCCACGCCGAAGCCGGACCAGCTCTCGGCGCCGATCATGCGCACCAGGCGGTGCAGATGGGCCGGTTCCTCGATGGTGTTGCGGGCACGGGTGTAGATGGTGCCGACGAGGCCAGGCTGGGTGGAAAGCGTCTCCAGCGTGCGCGCATAGTGCTGCGCGAGCTCGCGGCCGGAGAGCGCGGCGAGGCGCGCCCAGCGGCATTCCTCCGGCAACAGGGAGATGAGGCCATCTTCCTCCCGCTCCACGTCGAGCTTGAGGAAAAGCAGGTAGGTGAGCTGCTCCACATACTCGCCGGAGCCAACGCCGGCGCCCATCATAACGCCCGCGAGGTTCCAAACCTTGGCTGAAAGCGATCCTAGATCATCGCTCATGGAAGCTGCTTGTCCTGCTTCTTCGTCCGATGGCTGGCCGCCTTACCAGAGCCGCGCAGCGGGCTACTCTCGGCGGCTAGTCGCTCAAGTAGCGATGCAGCTGGCTCATCTGCTGTGTCTTGCGCAACTAGACCACCGGTGAAGGCGACCTGTAGCACGCTGCTTCGCAACTGGGTGAGGCCCTCACGCGCCCGAGCCAGCGCGGCTTCGCCAGCCTCCACCTCGTCGAACAGCGCGTTCACCGCGGCGACGATGCGGTCCTGCTCGGCTCGCGGTGGCACGCCGACAGGCGCGCCCTTAACCGACGATAGCGAGATCGATGCAAGGTTCGTCGTCTGCTTTGCCCCAGTCAGGAAGTAATCACGGCCGAACTCGTTGAGGTAGAGCGACAGGAAATAGGGACAGACGACATTATCGCGGACGCGCGCGCGAAAGACGTGGTTCTGGAAGACGCATTGCGGAAGCTGATCCTCCCAGACCCATCCGCGGCCGACCTTGTCGCGATCGCCGCCCTCGTTCAGCAGCACGTCACCATGCTGGAGCGTTAGCGCTTCGAGCTTTGCCTCCGGGACGAGGATGGTGCGCATCTTCGACAGATCCAGGCGCCCCCGCTGGACGTTGGCGACACGCAGATACGGAACCTCAACATGGCCGGGACCACCGCGCTTCGCGTCCACTGTGATGCCGCCGATGACATCGCAGAGTTCACCGAGCGTTGCCGAGGCCCAGCCTGCCGGCAGCCCCGTCCTGGGCAGCGCATCCATCCTCACGCCACCAGCGCGTCGGTCAGGTCATCCACCAGCGCCGGAAGCCGCTCCGCCCCGAACAGCCCGCGCGCCCGCGCTGTGCCACCGCGCGACGAGAAGTCCGAGGCCTCGCGCAGATCGGTCAGCGTCAGTTCCACGTTGCTCGCCACCCAGTCCTTCATCAGCCGCAGCCACTCCATCTGCGCCTCGGTGTAATCACGCCCGGCCTTCTTCTCGCGCCCGAGCCACAGCTCGAAATTGCGGTTCACGTCCGGCGCGAAGGGGGCCAGCACCGCGCGCGCCCCGGTGGCGTAGCGCACCAGCCCGACAAGGTCGGTCAGCAGCCCCGCCGGTGCGCGAGTCTGCCCCGCATGCAGGCGCCGGTAGCATGCCCATACCGCCTTGTCGTCCAGGAGCCAGGGCGGCCGCGCCATGGCTGCGCGCAGTTCCTGCAGCATGGCGTAGGTCAGGCGGCGCTGCGCATGCGGCCGGGCATAGAGGATGGCGAGCGCGGCGAGCTTGTCGGCTTCCGCCGCCAGGAAGCGGCCGAAGCGCTCGGTGATCTCGGTCGCGCGGTTCAGGTCGAAATCTGCGGAGAGCACGGCATCGGCCGTCAACTCGTCCACGATGATTTCGGTCTGGCGCTGCGCCTCCAGGATGGCGCGGCGCAGGGCGGGGTTGGCGGCGAGCGGACGGCAGGCCTCGGCGCGCAGGGCTTCGGCGGCAGCGTCCCACGCGGCTTCGTCGTCGGGCGTCGCCGCGCCGGCCTCGCGCGCGCGGGCCTCGATGCGGACGGGGTCGGCTGCATCCACCAGGGCGCGGGCGATGTCGGTCAACGTGGCGCCGCGGGCGGCCTGCCGAAGCTCGGCGCGGGCCGGGTCGGGTAGGCGGCGTTCCAGGCGGGCCAGGCGGCCGGCGAGGGTGGCGCAGGTATCCTCGTCGGTGTGGCCGAAGGCGACGCGCTCCAGCAGGGCTTCCAGGCTGAGGCTGCGGTCGCGCTCCAGCGGCTCGGTCGGCGTCTTCACGCTTTCCGTCACGCCAACCGCGTCCACGATGATGAAGCGGTCCTTCCGCTCGGCGGAGGGCGTGGCGCGCTGCAGGTCGGTGGGGAGGATGGTGCGGGCGCCGCGGCCGCGCATCTGCTCGAAATACTGGGCGCTGCGGACGTCGCGCAGGAAGATCACGACCTCCAGCGGTTTGATGTCCGTGCCGGTGGCGACCATGACCCCGGTGATGTAGGAGGCCTCGTCCGAGGCCAGGAACAGGATGGCCGCGGCCTGCTCGGCCGTGGTGCCGTAGCGGTGCATCAGCGAGGACGCCTTGGTCTGCTCGACGACCTGCTGCATCCAGGCCGCGTCCTGCGCGCCGCGCCGGTCCGTGCCGCGGGGGACGCGACGGGGCGGGGCTTCGGTGCCGCCCGGGGCGACGCCGACGACGCGGATGTTGCTGTCGGCGTATTCCATGGCGAGGCAGGCGGTGATGGCGTTCACCCCGCCCTTCGCCGCCGCATAGGGCACGCGGTTGACGCCGCGCGTCGCCACGGAGGAGACGTTGACGATCACGCCTCCGCCGCCTTCCAGCATCGCCGGCAGCACGGCGCGGCAGCACCAGAGCGTCGGGAAGAGCGAACGCTGGATCTCCGCCTGGATCTGCGCCTCCTCGTAGGCGGCGTAGGGCTTCGCCCAGATCGTGCCGCCGACATTGTTCACGAGGATGTCGATGCGGCCGAAGGCGGTCTGCGCCCCATCGACCGCCGCGACCGCGCCGGCATAGGTCTCGAGGTCCGCGGTGATCGCCGTGCTGCCGGCGCCGGCTTCCTCCCGCACCTCGTGCACCAGCGTGGCACGATCGACCAGCGCGACCCGCGCGCCCTCCCGCGCCAGGCGCACCGCGACCTCGCGGCCGATGCCCTGGGCGGCGCCGGTGACGATGGCGGTCCGGCCGGCGAAGCGGCCCTGGAAGGTCATCATGCCGCGAGCCTCCCCGGCTGCGCGGGCGCGCTCGGCGAGAACTTCTCGGTGTGGAACGCTGCCGGCGTCACGCCGTCGGCGGCGAGCCGGCCGCGCACCGCATCCACCATCGGCGGCGGGCCGCAGAGATAGACGTCGACATCGCCGCCGTTCAGCCAGGCCGGGTCGACATGCGCGGTGACATAGCCGCGTCGCGGATGCGCGCTGCCCTCCGCCGCCACGGTGGTGACGTAGGCGAAGCCAGGCAGTTTCGCCGCGTAGGCGTCCAGCGCGTCGAGCCCGACCAGGTCGGCGTCGTTCGTCACGCCATAGACCAGCCGCACCGGCTGCGTGCAGTCCGTCTCGGCGAGTCGCCCCAGCATGGAGAGGAAAGGCGCCAGGCCCGTCCCGCCAGCCAGGAAGAGCAGCGGCCGCGTCACGTTCCGCAGGTAGAAGCTGCCGGTGGGGCCGGTGAAGGCCATGGCCGTGCCGGGCTGAGCCGCGCGCAGCCAGCCGCTCATCAGCCCATCCGGGATGTCGCGCACCAGGAAGTCCAGCCGATCGGCCCCGGGAACGGAGCTGAAGGAGTAGCTGCGGTGCAGGTCCGTGCCGGGCACGCCGAGATTGACGTACTGGCCGGGCAGGAAGGCGAGGCCGGCTGGGCGGTCCAGTGTGAAGGCAAGGCTGGTCGCGGAGAGCCGCTCCACCCCGCGCCGCGTGGTCTCGAAGGCCTGAGGTCGCGTCTTGCAGGCGGTCGAGGCCGCGGGGATCGCCACCACCAGGTCGCTCTTTGGACGCGCCTGGCAGGCGAGCGCCAGGCCAGTGGCAGCCTCCGCCTCGGTCAGCGCGTCCTCAATGTAGGAGCCGCCGTCATAGGCGCCGGATTCCACGCGGCACTTGCAGGTGCCGCAGGCGCCGTCGCGGCAGTCCAGCGGGATGTTGATGCCGAGCCGGTAGGCGGCGTCCGCCACCGTCTCACCGGGCCGGGCGTCCACGAAGCGCGTGACGCCGTCCTCGAAGCTGAGCGCGATGCTGTGGGTCATGGCGCGGCGCTCATGCGCCACGATCACCTGCACCGTCGCGTCGACCGCAGCTTGGGCGTTGTAGGCCTGCACGAAGCCGTCGCTGCCCTTCATGATCCGGCTCTCGGGATCGGTGAAGTTGCGCTGCGCGCTGGGCTTCGGCTCCCCGGGCGAGTGCTTCGGCTTGCGGCCGCGGCGCGCGCGCGGCGTGCCATCGGCCTTGGTCCCTGGATCCGGCTTGGCGGCCTCGGCTGATCGCGATGCAGCGCGTCGATCCGATGCATGATGCTCAGTCGCGCCGGCGGCACCGGCCTGGGCAGGCGAAGGCCAGGCCGCGGCTCATGTCGGGTCGAGATCGGGCGTGGCCGCCTTCATCGCCCCAAGGCGCCGGGAGGCTGCGGCCTGCGCGGCTGCCATGATCGCCGTCGTAACGGGCTGGATCTCGACGCGGACGCCGCGCGGCAAGTCGAACCAGTACGGCTCGGCCGGAAGGTCGAGGGTGAGCATGGTGTCCTCCAGGCCGTTATGGCGCGATCCTCCCCGCAGCAGCGAACTATCTGCATCGGGAAGTCGGATGTTTTGCTGCAGTGCGAAACCCTACTCCTCGCGCTGCGTTGAGTCCGCGTGGAGAGCAGCTGAATTCGGTGGGGACCGTCCCCGAACTGCCGCTGTGGCCACACACAACAGGCTGATCACGTCCATCTCGCAACGTACGATCTGCCGTCGCCTCAAGGAGGCGACAGAAGGAGTTCACTATGAATCTGCGAACACTGCTGCAAACCGGACCCAACAACGCCAACGAGCTCTTCACCCGCCTTGCGGAGACCTCGGACGGGGCGGTGAAGACGCGCGAGAAGCTGTTCACCGAGCTGAAGGCCGAGCTTGAACTGCACATCAAGGTGGAGGAACAGCACCTGTTCCCTGTCCTGCGGCGCAACGCAGAGAAGGAACTGGTGGCCGAAGCCATCAAGGACAACCGTGAGCTGCGGGCGAAGCTCGATGAGCTGGACGGTATACCGAAGAACGCCGAGACCTTCCTTGAGAAGCTCAAGGAACTCCAGAAATCTTTCCGACAGCACGCGCGGGATGAGAAAACCGAAATCCTGACGGCGGTGCAGCGGGCGCTGAGTGAGGAGCAGGTGCAGACGGTCACCGAGAAGATGGAGACCGCCCGCGTCGAGGCGGAGCAGGCCCGTCAGGACGAGGTGGAGGAGCGCAGGTCTAGGCTCCGGCAGGAGCGCGAGCAGACCGAGCAGCAGGCGCAGGAGGCCGAAGCCGCCGAGCGCGGACAACGCGAGACCGAGCGTGCCGTCCGTGAAACGGGGCGCCAGATGGCCGAAGTCGTGACGAAGCCCGCGGTCATTGCCGCGGAGGCGATGGGTCGCACGGCGCGCGTCGTGACGAATGCCGTCCATGAGCAGACTGAGCGTCAGCCTGCTACGCGCGTCGCGGTGTCGCCCCTGGCCGAAATGTTCCTGTGGCCGTGGATGGGGGCTCTCCCGGGCCGGAGCCAGCCTCAGGATCAAAGCATGGCGGCCGCCCGCCCTGCGACCGGGGCAGAGGAGGTGATCCCGCTCGGTGAGGAGGTTCTGGAAATCGGCAAGCGCACGGTCAACCGCGGAACTGCGCGGATCCATCGCTACGTGGTCGAGACTCAGGTTGAGGAACAGGTGACCCTGCAGAGCGAGCGCGTGGTGGTCGAGCGTCGGCGGCCTGCTGGCGAGACGCCGACCGGCGAGATGCTGACCGAGGTCACTGTCGAGGTCACCGAAACCTCCGAGGTGCCGGTGATCGGCAAGCGCCTACGACTGCGTGAGGAGGTCGTCGTTCGGACTGAGCGGACGCAGCACGTCGAAACGGTGCAGGAGACGCTTCGGCGGGACGAGGTGAAGATCCATCAGCCCAATGAGCGTCGCGCGGAGCCGCGCCGTTCCGTTAGCGCAGAGCGGTAACAGCCTCGGACGCTGCCCATGGCTCGGATGCACATCGCCAAGTGCATCCGAGACTGAGCATCTGGAATGAAGCTCGGCCCTCTCGTTGAATGCCGAGCGCGCGCGAAAGCGGGGTATCCTATGTGACCGCTGGCGTGCGGGACCGTCATAGGTACTCGGCAGTCGCCTGCTGATTTCGCAGCATGGCCGTCATCAACCGCGTCGCTGTCGCGTTGAAGGCCGCGCGGAAGTCGAAGGCGGCCTCCAACCCCGGCCGGCCCCTCGATCGGGGTCTTGGCAAGCGCCAGGTAGACCTCGTGCAGCGTGAAGGTGAGGCTGCGGTTGGCGTCGATGCTGTAGGCGAAGGCGAGCTCAGCGGCGGTGCCGTTCTGTGCCTGCGTCAGCAGCGTCGTGTCGGCAAAGCGCGCGGTGATCTGACCCGTGGCGCGGGTGATGCGAATACGCGACGGGAGGTGTTGGCGCTGATTAGGGGCGGGGCGGAGTAGGTCTGCATTGGGCACCCTTCGGTCACCCCGTACCGGCCCCCGTGAGATTCTAGATGCATGTCTGGCGGGGCACCTCGGACGCGCGACCCAGCCGATTCGACGGCCTGCGACGACGCCGGATGGTACGGGTATCACGGTGCTGCCACGGCCCCCGCGCGAGCAGATTGCAACCGCCGGTCTTCTGACGATGCACGGTTGGTGGATGGGTGCCGAAGAAATGCCCAAGAGCGGTCTCGGCCTGCCAGATTCGGCCGGCCGTCCCTTGCGGCGAAGAATCGGGGTCTCACTCGATTCAACCTGCGGTGTCTTTACCCCATCCAGCCCGGATCCCTAGAACTGAGGGAACTGCGCAATACGGGAACCGCCCCTCTGCTCGCGGCGCAGCCCCCGGATGTAGGCCCGCGCCGCCAGCAGTCATGCGAATGGCGTGCCGGAGACGAGAGGAGCGCCCGTTGTCCAGCGACGTCATCAACAACGAGGACCTGATCGCGAGCTACTCGCTCTTCACGGGCGAGTTTCTGCTGATCACGGAGACCGGCATCCTCCGGAACAACCCGATCACCGTCACCATCGTGGGCAGCGCCGAGGTGGTGAACGACGGCGTGATCTTCTCCCTCACCAGCTTCGGGATCCTGGTCCAGAGCGCTGCCGCGCGGATCGACAATGGCGGCCGCATCATCGGCGCGTCGGGCATCGCCGTCCTCAACCCGCCCGCCGATACGCGGACGAGCATCGTGAACACCGGCGCCATCAGCGCCGACAACGTTGCGGTCACCGGCGCGCGGTTCACCCTGCTCAACGAGGGCCAGGTCACCGGCACCAACGGCGTCAATGTCCTCGGCCCGGACGTGTTCATCACCAACGACGGACTGATCGCCGGCAACGTCGGGATCGGCCTATACGGTTCGGTAACCGGCTTCAACCTGACCAACCAGGGCACCGTGAGCGGCAACCTCCGCGCCATCGGCTATGTCGGCGATGACGGCCCGTCCACCGGAGACATCGTCATCGTGAACGCGGGCACCATCAGCTCCAGCCAGTCGACCGCGATCGAGCTGGGCGCGGGCACGCACCGCATAACCAACCTCGGGCTGATCAGCGCGCCGGGCGGTTTCGCGGCGCTCGACCTCGACCTCGCCACGGCCCTGTTGACCAACAGCGGAACCATCATCGGCGCGGTGCTCCTCGGCACCGGCAGCGATTACGTGTCGAACAGCGGCAACATCCTCGGCAACGTCTCGATGGGCGAGGGCAACAACTACTACGACGGTGCCGCCGGCACCGCGCCCGCCAGCGTCTCGACCGGCAACGGCCTGGATTTCCTGCTCGGCGGTGCCGGCAACGACACGCTCACCAGCACCGACGGCGAGGATCGCATCGGTGGCGGCGGCGGCAACGACCTGCTGATCGACGGCGCGGGCAACGACAGCCTTGCTGGCCAGGATGGGCAGGACACCGTCTCGGGCGGGTCGGGCGACGATGACCTCTCGGGTGGCGCCGGCGACGACGTGTTGACCGGCGGCGCCGGCGCCGACGTGCTCGACGGCGGCGACGGCAAGG
>JAIYAI010000121.1 GCA_027489135.1 Acetobacteraceae bacterium | reverse complement strand
CGTGCCGCGCGAGCGCGCCGAATACGCGCGCTTCGACGGCTACTGGGGGGAGAAGGCGAAGGCCGAGCGGATCATCCTGCTGCCGATCCCGGAGGCCAATGCCCGCACCGCTGCGCTGCTCTCCGGCCAAGTGGACTGGATCGAGGCGCCGGCGCCGGACAGCGTGCCGCAGCTTCGCGCGCGGAACATGGTCATCACGCAGAACGTGCAGCCACATTTCTGGCCCTGGCAGCCCTGCTTCGCGCCGGGATCGCCGCTGGCCGACGTGCGCGTGCGCCGTGCCCTGAACCTGGCGGTGGACCGCGAGGGCATGAAGCAGCTTCTCGGCGGCTTCATGGTGCCGGCGGTCGGCACGGTGCAGCCCGGCCATCCCTGGTTCGGCAACCCGACCTTCCAGATCCGCACCGACAAGGCGGAGGCGCGGCGCCTGCTGGCCGAGGCCGGCTACACGGCGCAGCGCCCACTGACCCTGAAGGTGCAGATCAGCGCCTCCGGCTCCGGCCAGATGCAGCCGCTGCAGATGAACGAGTACATCCAGCAGGAGCTGAAGACCGTCGGCGTCAACGTCGAGTTCGACGTGGTGGACTGGAACACGCTGTTCACCAATTGGCGCCGCGGCTGCACCGACCCGGCGGCGCGCGGGGCGCATGCAACGAACGTCTCCATCTCCGCGATGGATCCCTTCTTCGCCCTGGCCCGCTTCTACGACAGCCGAATGGCGCCGCCGACCTCGAACAATTGGGGCTTCTTCAACGACCCGAAGTTCGACGAGATGATCCGCGTCGCCCGCAACAGCTTCGAGCCCGCGGCGCGCGACGCGGCGCTGGCGCGGCTGCATGCGGCTGGTGTCGACGAGGCGCTGTTCATCTGGTTCGCGCACGACGTCTCCCCGCGCGCGATGAGCCCGCGCATCCGCGGCTACGTCCAGCCGCAGAGCTGGTTCGTCGACCTGCGGCTGCCCTACGTGCAGTGAGCTGAGGGGGCTTCCACCCCCAACCAACCCTCCCCCGCCCGCGGAGGAGGGCTTTTCTCCTCCCCCCGCTGGCGGGGGGAGGTCGGGAGGGGGGTGGTCCCCCGCCTGAAGACGAGGACCGGAAATGGCCTTCTACCTGCTGCGCCGCATCCTCTACGCGATCCCGATCGCGCTGGCGGTTGGCTTCGTCTGCTTCATGCTGGTGCAGATCGCGCCGGGCGACCCGATCAACGCCATCGTGCCGCCCGATGCGCCCGCCGACGTGGTGGAGCAGGTCCGCAAGGACTACGGCCTCGACAAGCCGCTGCCGGTGCAGTTCGGGCTCTGGCTGTGGAAGGTGGTGCACGGCGATCTCGGCCGGTCGCTGGCGACGGGGCGCCCGGTCTGGGCGGATCTCTCCACCGGCATCCAGAACACGCTGATGCTGGCGCTCTGCGCCTCCGCCCTGGGATTCACGCTGGGTTGCATCCTGGGCGGCCTGGCGGGGACCTTCCGCGGGTCCTTCATCGACCGCGCCGCGGTCAGCACCGCGGTCGCCGGCGTCTCCGTGCCGCACTACTGGCTCGGCATGGTGCTGGTCGTGATCTTCTCGGTGCAGCTCAACTGGCTACCCGCGATGGGCGCCGGGCCGGGCGGCAGCGCCGACTGGTCCTGGGACTGGGAGCACGTGAAGCACCTGATCCTGCCGGCGGTGACGCTGTCCGTCATCCCGATGGGCATCGTGACGCGCACGGTGCGCGGCATCGTCGCCGAGATCATGAACCAGGAGTTCATCACCGCGCTGCGCGGCAAGGGGCTGACCCGCTGGGGCGTGTTCACCCATGTCGTGAAGAACGCGGCGCCGAACAGCCTCGCCGTGATGGGCCTGCAGCTCGGCTACCTCATGGGCGGATCGATCCTGGTGGAGACGGTGTTCTCCTGGCCGGGCACGGGGCTGCTGCTGAACAGCGCCATCTTCCAGCGCGACCTGCCGGTGCTGCAGGGCACGATCCTGGTGCTGGCGATGTTCTTCGTGACGCTGAACCTGATCGTGGACCTGATGCAGACCGCATTGGATCCGCGGATCAAGCGGGCCTGAGGGGGATCTGAAAGAGATGAGCCTTTCCACCACC
The DNA here is from genome assembly GCA_027489135.1 of Acetobacteraceae bacterium. Taxonomy (GTDB): domain Bacteria; phylum Pseudomonadota; class Alphaproteobacteria; order Acetobacterales; family Acetobacteraceae; genus JAIEOP01. The sequence goes on along the minus strand of JAIYAI010000121.1, from coordinate 3,109 downwards.
CCCACCGCCGCCGAGGCCGAACTCGCCGTCCAGGCGCGCCAGGCCCAGGCGAAGTCGGACGGCTACTGGGCCGGCGTCTTCAAGCGGGTCCGCCGCGATCCGGTGACGATCGCCTGCGGGTCGATCCTGCTGCTGATGCTGCTGGCGATGATCTTCGCCCCCCTGATCGCGCCGCACGATCCCTACCAGGGCAGCATGATCCGGCGCCTGCGCCCGATCGGCACGCCGGGCTACCCGCTCGGCACGGACGAGCTTGGTCGCGACATCCTGACGCGCCTGCTCTACGGCGGGCGCCTGTCCTGGTTCATGGGCATCACGCCGGTGGCACTGGCCTTCGTCATCGGCGGTACGCTCGGCATCGTCGCGGGCTATGTCGGCGGCAAGGTCAACATGGCCATCATGCGCACGACGGACGTCTTCTACGCCTTCCCGTCGGTGCTGCTGGCGGTCGCCATCTCCGGCGCGCTGGGGGCGGGCATCGAGAACGCGATCCTGGCGCTGACGCTGGTCTTCATCCCGCAGATCATCCGCGTGTCGGAAAGCGTGACCCAGGGCGTGCGCAACCTCGACTTCGTGGATGCGGCCCGCGCCTCCGGCGCCTCCGGCTTCACCATCGTGCGGGTGCATGTGCTGGGCAACGTGCTGGGGCCGATCTTCGTCTACGCCACCAGCCTGATCTCGGTCTGCATGATCATCGCCTCGGGCCTCAGCTTCCTCGGCCTCGGCACCAAGCCGCCGGAGCCCGAGTGGGGCCTGATGCTGAACACGCTGCGCACGGCGATCTACGTGCAGCCCTGGGTGGCGGTGCTGCCCGGCGTGTGCATCTTCGTCACCTCGATCTGCTTCAACCTGCTGAGCGACGGGCTCCGGCAGGCGATGGATGTGAAGGGCTGATCCGGCTTTTCGCCGGATCGGCTTCGGGGGAGCGCGAGGGGGACCCCCCCTCGCGTTTTTCTTTTCACGCCCCGTGATCCCAGGCCGGCAGGCGCCGCAGCGCCTCCCGCACCGGCAGGTAGAGCGCCAGCCGCACCGGTGGGGCCCCGCTGGCATCCCGCGCGATCGCCCGCGCCTCTGCAGGACTCTCCGCCACCGCCGCGATCAGGATCCCCACCAGCGCCCCCGCCGCATCGACGAGGGGCCCGCCGGAAAAGCCCGGCTCCGCCGCGATGCGGACCGCCGCCAGCCCGGGTGCCTGCAGCGCCAGCAGGGGGGGCATGGCAACGGCGACGCCCTGCGCCCGATGCGTGCCGCCATCCGGCTCCGCCCCCGCCAGCCAGAGCGGGACACCCGGCGCCGGTTCGGCCGCCAGGGCGGGCGCCGGCCCCGCCGGGCGCGTCAGGTCCAGCAGCAGCAATTCCGTCCCCGCCAGCCGATGCGCGCCGCTGGCCGCCAGCGTCTCCGTCCCGCGCCGGAGCTGGAACCGCGGGCCGGCGGCCACCACGTGCCAGGCGGTCAGCGCGTGATGCGCGGCGACGGCCGCGGCCGAACCCAGGAAGCGCCCGTCCCCGTCTTCCACCCGCCAGAGCAGTGCCACAGCCGCATCGGCCTGCGGCCCGGTCGCATCCCCCGGCCCGGCGCAGTTCGCAGCCACCGCGCCCAGCAGCCCCCGGCGGCCGAGGCGCATGGTCAGAGCGCCGCCGCCAGCAGCATCCCCGCATTCGCCAGGACGAAGCCTGCCGCCGCCGCGCCGCAGATCCGGTGGTCGAAGCGCGCCAGCGCCGCCGCGTCGCCGCCCTGCCCGGCATCCAGCCGTTCCTGCCGCCGCCGCACCGCGACCGTGGCCGCCGCGATCGTCACCACATAGACGAGGCCCGCGACATGCAGCCCGTCGATCAGGGTCAGCCCGTGCTCGCTGCCGAGCGCCGCGCTCGCCGCACGCATGTTCAGCACGATGGCGAAGAGCGAAGCGACCATGAAGGTGATGCGCGGCGAGAAGCTGACATTGTTCACCGGCACCAGGCAGCCCAGCGCGCAGAGCAGGAAGGCCGCGTAGAGCGCCGCGGTCAGCTTGGCGAAACCGGTCCAGTCCGTGCGCTGCAGGTCCAGCACGGCACGGATCGCGCTGTATTCGCTGCGCGGCTCCGTCGCTGCGGGATTCCCGAAGCTGGTGGGGTAGGTGGTGGTCAGCGTCTCCACCCGCACGCCGCGCAGGCGCCAGCCCTCGATCGCGTCCTCGCGCAGGGAGAAACCTGAGTTCATGGTGTCGGCCTCGTAGACGAAGCGCTGGTTCTCCTCGATCCCCTCCTCGATCAGGATCTGCAGGTCGTGCCGGTCGAAGGGGTAGCGGCGGAGATCCCAGTGCTCGCGGAAGGTGCCGGTGACCCGCTGCTGGCTCCAGGTCCGGCCAGGGCCCGCGGCGACGGTGCTTTCCAGGCGTACGCTCGTCGCCTCGGCATTGACGTAGTCGGCCGTGTGCAGCACCCGCGCCGAATCCGGCCCCACCGCCCAGAGCCAGAAGGTCGCGCCGAAGGTGCCCCGCGACACGTCCAGCGCGTGCAGGCCGGTGACGAAGATGCCGACCTTGTGGCGCTCCGGCGCCGCCGGTTGCGCGCCGGCGGGCAGCGGCAGCAGGAGCAGCCCTAACATCAGCAGCAGGTTTCGCAGCACCGGGCGCGCTCTCCCCTCACGCAGGCCGCGACGGCTTTCGGCCATCGGCGCGCCGCCGGCAAGCTGCCCCCAGTTGTCGTACCGACGATGGCGCTGCACGCTGGGGCAGCCTTTCCGGAGACCTCGCGCATGGATCTCGGCGTCTTCCTGCCCACCGGCACCCGCGGCTACCTCGTCTCCGCCACCGCGCCGCTGAACGAGCCGACCTGGGACCTCAACCGCGACGTCACGCTGATGGCGGAGCGCTTCGGCTTCACCTTCGCCCTCTCCATGGCGAAATTCCGCGGCTTCGGCGGCGAATCGCGCTACTGGGACGGGGCGTTGGAGTCCTTCACGCTGATCGGCGCCCTGGCCGCGCAGACCAGCCGCATCCGGCTGATCAGCACCGCCTCGTCCCTCGCCATGCCGCCCGCGATCGTCGCGCGCATGGCGGCGACGCTGGACCAGGTCGCGCCGGGGCGGATCGGCATCAACGTCGTCACCGGCTGGCAGCGCGCGGAAT
>JAIYAI010000447.1 GCA_027489135.1 Acetobacteraceae bacterium | reverse complement strand
GTGCATGGTCTACGACGCCATGGGCTGGCACCGGCCGCGCTTCGCCCACATCCCGCTGATCCACGGCGCCGACGGGGCGAAGCTGTCGAAGCGGCACGGGGCCGTCTCGGTGCTCGAGTTCCGCGAGCAGGGCTACCTGCCGGAAGCCGTCTGCAACTACCTGATGCGCCTCGGCTGGGGGCATGGCGACGAGGAGGTCATCCCGCGCGAGCGCGCGGTGCAGATCTTCGACCTCGACGGCGTCGGGCGCGCGGCGTCGCGCATGGACTACGCGAAGCTGACGCATCTGAACGGCATCTACCTCCGCGGCGCCGCGGACGACCGGCTGGCGCAGGAGGTGCTGGAGCGGCTGGCCAGGCGCGGCGTCACCTTCGGCACGCTGGGCGCCGAGCGCGTGCGCGCGCTGATGCCGGACCTGAAGGAGCGTGCGAAGTCGCTCGAGGAGTTGACCGGCGCCGCCGCCTTCGCCGCGCAGGAGGGGCCGCCGGTGATGGACGCCAAGGCCGCCGCGCTGCTGACGCCGGAGGCCAAGGCGCGGCTGGCCGACCTCGCGCAGTTCCTGACCGACGCGCCCTGGGAGCGGCAGGACCTCGAAAGCTGGCTCCGCGACTATGCGGAGGTGAAGGGGGTGAAGCTGGGCTCCGTCGCGCAGCCGCTGCGCGCGGCGCTGACCGGCAGCACCCAGAGCCCGCCGATCGACGCGGTGCTGGCGGCGCTGGGCCGGACCGAGGCGATGGACCGGATCCTGGCGGCGGCGGGGTAGCGCAGCGCCTGCTGCGCCGCACAATTGCGTTGCGCCGGGGTCGCCCGCTGCGGTCCCATGGCCGGGCATGTCCCCTCGCGTCATCTGCCTCGGCAGCGTCGTCGCCGACCACGTCTTCCGGCTGTCCGAGGTGCCGCAGCCGCCGGCCAAGGCGGTGGCGCGGTCCTACCACGTCAATCTCGGCGGCCTCGCGGGCAATGCCGCGGTCGCCGTGGCGCGGCTCGGCGGGCGGGCGGTGTTCTGGGGGCGCGTCGGCGCGGACGAGAACGGCGCGGCCCTGGCCGCGCGCCTCGCGGAGGAGGGCGTGGACGCCGCCGCGCTCCGCCGCATGCCGGGCGCCCGCACCCCTGTCTCCGCCGTGCTGGTCGACCGGACCGGGGAGCGGGTGACGGTTGCCTACCGCGGGGAGGGGCTGGCGACGGATCCGGCCTGGCTGCCGCTCGCCTCGCTGGCCGATGCAGCGGCCGTGCTGACCGATCCGCGCTGGCCCGAGGGGGCGGAGGCCACGTTGGTCGCCGCCCGCGCCCGCGGGGTGCCCAGCGTGCTGGACGCGGAGAAGAGCGAGGCGCGCATCCTGCACGCGCTCGTGCCGCTGGCGGGGCATACGATCTTCTCGACCCCCGGCCTCGGCATCTTCGCCCCCGGCGTGCCCCTGGCCGAGGGGCTGCGCCGCGCCGTTGCCGCCGGGGCCGCGGTTGCCGCGGTGACGCGGGGCGAGCAGGGCGTGGTCTGGCTCACCCGCGACGACCCCACCCCGCGCAGCCTGCCCGCCTTCCCGATCGAGGCGCGCGACACCACCGGCGCTGGCGATGTCTTCCACGGCGCCTATGCGCTGGCGATCGCGGAAGGGCAGGCGGTCGCGGCCGCGATGCGCTTCGCCAGCGCCGCCGGCGCGCTGCGGGCTCAGGATGCCGAGACGCCGCGCCGCGACGCCGTGGACGCGATGCTGCGCGCGTGATTCGGGCTTGCTCCCGCGCCGGGGTGGCATAGGCTCGGGCATCCCAGACAGAGGACCCTCCCATGCCGCCGCTCGAGACCCATTCCGCCCCGGACCTCGCGCTGGCCGATGCCCGCTGGCAGGCCCGCGTCGACCTCGCCGCCGCGCATCGCCTGGCCGTGCGCGACAATTTCCACGAGGGCATCTTCAACCACTTCACGCTCCGCGTGCCCGGCACGACGGACCGCTACTACCAGATCCCCTTCGGCACCCATTGGTCCGAGGTCACCGCCTCCTGCTTCATGGAGGTCGGCTATGACGGCGAGGTCCGCGCCGGCGAGGGCAATGTCGAGCGCAGCGCGTATTGCATCCACGCGCCGATGCACCGGCTGCTGCCCGGCGCGGCGGCGGTGTTCCACACGCACATGCCCTACACCAGCGCGCTCGCCCGGCTCGAGGATCCGCAGATCCTGCCGATCGGCCAGACCGAACTCGGCACCATGATGCTGACCGCGTATGACGACATCTACACCGGCCCCGCCTTCGACCCGGCGGAGGGCGAGCGCCTCGCCTCCGTGATCGGCGACAAGACGGTGCTGATCATGGCCAACCACGGCGTCGCCACGGTGGGGAAGACCGTCGCCGAGGCCTATGACCGGCTCTACTACATGGAACGCGTGGCGCAGGTGCAGCTCTTCGCCATGTGGACCGGCAAGCCGCTGAAGCACCTGCCGCAGGAGGTGGTGGACCACACCATCACCACCTACCGCGCGACGGCGCCGAAATACGAGGGCAAGTCGAACGCCGAGTGGCACTTCGCCGCGCTGAAGCGGCTGCTCGACCGCAAGGAGCCGGACTACAAGCTGTAACCAGCCGGATTGACCTTCCGGCGGTTTGCGACGCAGCATTGCGCGAACCGCCGGAAGGAGCTTGCCGATGCGTCGTCGCAGCCTGCTTGTGTCGGGGGCGGCCGCCGCCCTCGCCGGCCCCCGCCTCGCCGCCGCGCAAGGCCAACCCGGACGCCGGGTTCTGCGCTTCGTGCCGCAGGCGGACCTCGCGCTGCTCGACCCGATCCACTCGGTCGCCTTTGTCACGCGCAACCATGCGCTGATGGTCTACGACACGCTCTACGGCTGGGACGCCAACCTGAAGGCGCAACCGCAGATGGCGGCGGGGCATACCGTCTCCGCCGATGGCCGCACCTGGGACATCCGGCTGCGCGAGGGGCTGCGGTTCCACGATGGCGAACCGGTGCGTGCCCAGGACTGCGCGGCCTCCATCAGGCGCTGGGCGACGCGCGACGCCTTCGGCCAGGCGCTCTGGGCCCGCGTCGACACCTGCGCCGCCGCCGATGACCGCACCATCCGCATCACGCTGAAGCAGCCCTTCCCGCTGCTGCCGGATGCCATGGCCAAGGTGGGCACGCATCTCTGCGCCATCATGCCCGAGCGGCACGCCAACCTGCCGTCCAGCCAGGCCGTGCCGGAGATCATCGGCAGCGGCCCCTTCCGCTACGTGGCCAGCGAGCGCGTCCCCGGCAGCCGCAACGTCTACGCGAAGAACGACGCCTATGTCCCGCGCCAGGAGCCCGCGAGCTACATGGCCGGTGGCAAGGTCGTGCATTTCGACCGCGTCGAATGGCTGACCATCCCCGATGCCAGCACCGCCTCCGCCGCGCTGCGCCAGGGTGAGGTGGACTGGTGGGAACTGCCGACGATCGACCTCGTGCCGCAGCTTCGCCGCGCCCGCGGCGTGAAGATCGACATCCTCGACCCGAACGGATCGGTCGGCTTCTGGCGGCCGAACCACCTGCTGGCGCCCTTCGACAATCCCGCGATCCTGCGCGCCATCATGGGCGGCATCCAGCAGAAGGACTTCATGATCGCCGCCGCCGGCGAGGACACGAATTTCTGGCGCGTGCCCTACGGCTTTTTCGCGCCCAGCTCCGTCATGGCCTCGGACGCCGGGATGGAGGTGTTCAAGGCGCCGAAGAGCATCGACGAAACCAAGCGCGCCCTCGCCGCGGCCGGCTACAAGGGCGAGCCGGTGAACATGCTGGCCGCCACCGACTTCCCCGTCATCAACGCGATGTGCGAGGTGATGGGCGACTATCTGCGCAAGATCGGCCTCAACCTCGACTACGTGGCCACGGACTGGGGCACGGTGACGCAGCGCATCCTCAAGCGCGATCCCGTTGCGCAGGGCGGCTGGAACAGCATGGTGAGCTGGACCGCCGGCAGCGCGCAGGTGAACCCGGCCGGCAACAACCTCATTCGCGGCCATGGCACCTCGGCGATCTTCGGCTGGCCGACGAGCGCGGAGCTGGAATCGCTGCGCAACGCCTGGTTCGAGGCGCCGGACGACGCGGCGCGGGCTGAGATCGGGCGGAAGATGCAGCTCGCCGCCTTCCGCGACGTTCCCTACGTGCCGCTCGGCCAGTTCTTCTCGCCGACGGCGCTGCGCGGCGACCTCAACGGCATGCTGAAGGGCGTGGCGCTGTTCTACAACATCCAGCGCGCGTAACCGCGGCGGGGCGTTTGCGCCGGATCATGCGCGGGCCGGCGTTGCCTGCTGTAGGAGGCAGCGCATGATGGATGACCCGACGCAGCGCCAGCACGACCGGCTGGCCGCCCTGATCGCCCGCGCCGCCGCCGCCGGGCCGCCGCTGCCCTGCGCGGTGGTGCACCCCGTGGACGATGCCAGCCTCTCCGGTGCCGCGGATGCCGGGGCGGCGGGGCTGATCCGCCCCATCCTCGTCGGGCCCCGCGCGAAGATCGAGGCGGCGGCGGAGGCCGCCGGCATCGACCTCGCCGGCGCCGAGATCGAGGACGTACCCCACAGCCATGCCGCGGCCGAGCGCGCGGTGGCCCTGGCGCGCGAGGGCCGCGTGGGCGCGCTGCTGAAGGGATCGCTGCACACCGACGAGCTGATGGCCGCGGTGGTGGCGCGGGAGGGCGGCCTGCGCACGGAACGCCGTCTGTCGCACTGCTTCATCCTGGACGTGCCGCGCTACCACAAGCCGCTGGTCGTCACCGACGCCGCGATCAACATCCTGCCCGACCTCGAGACCAAGGCCGATATCGCACGCAACGCCATCGACCTCTGCCGTGCGCTCGGCATCGCGATGCCGAAGCTGGCGGTGCTGGCGGCGGTGGAGACGGTGACCCCGCGCCAGCCCGCGACGATCGACGCCGCGGCGCTGTCCAAGATGGCCGAGCGCGGGCAGATCGAGGGGGGCATCGTCGACGGGCCGCTTGCCTTCGACAACGCGATCAGCCTGGCGGCGGCGGAGGCGAAGCACCTGCGGAGCGCGGTCGCCGGCGACCCCGACATCCTGCTCGTGCCGGACCTCGAGGCCGGGAACATGCTGGCCAAGCAGTTGCAGTACCTGGCAGGGGCGCAGAGCGCGGGGGTCGTGGTCGGCGCGCGGGTGCCGATCGCGCTGACCAGCCGGGCCGAGGGGGCGGCGGCGCGGCTGGCCTCCTGCGCGGTCATGCGGCTGGGGGCGGGGATGCGGCTGACCCGGCACGGGGCGTGAGAAGCCTCCCTCCCCCGCCCGCGGGGGAGGGAACCCGGGTCGTCAGTACTTGCGCAGCAGCCCGACGAGGCGCCCCTGCACCTTCACCCGGTCGGGGCCGAAGATCCGCGTCTCGTAGCTCTTGTTCGCCGGTTCCAGCGCGATGGAGTTGCCGCGGCGGCGGAGGCGCTTGAGCGTGACCTCCGCGTCATCCACCAGCGCGACGACGATCGACCCGTTCTCGGCCGTTTCGGCGCGACGGATCAGCACGGTGTCGCCGTCCAGGATCCCGGCCTCGATCATCGAATCGCCGGCGACTTCCAGCGCATAGTGCTCGCCCCCGGCGAGCAGGCTCGGCGGGACCTCGACCGTCGCGCTGCTGTCGCGCAGCGCCTCGATCGGCAGGCCGGCGGCGATGCGGCCATAGAGCGGGATCTCGACGCCGCCGGCCTCGTTCGCCGGGCGCGGCGGGGCCGGGATGTTGGACGCCGCGAAGGGCCCGCGGATGACGTTGGGGGCCAGTTCCACCTGGGCCGCGGTGGCCTGGGCCATCGCGGGTGCGCGCTTCTGGGCCAGGTTCTCCGGCAGGCGGATCACCTCCAGCGCCCGGGCGCGGTGGGCGCGGCGGCGGAGGAAGCCCCGCTCCTCGAGCGCCGTGATCAGGCGATGGAT
>JAIYAI010000509.1 GCA_027489135.1 Acetobacteraceae bacterium | reverse complement strand
TGCCCGGCGGCCAGGTCCTGGGCCCGACCTTCGACTACACGCATCGCCTGCTGGACTTCGCCCTGGCCGCCGAGGGCGCGCCGCCCGAACCGGCGCCGGAAGCCGAGGCGGATGCGGCGCCGATGCCGCGCGTCTCCGACATCCTGGCGCAGGAAGGGCTGATGACCCCCGAGGCGCCGTCCGAGGCGCCGCCGGGCGACCTGACGCGCGAGCCCCTCGCCTTCCCCGCCGACCGCCCCGTCCGCCTGCAGGCGCTGGCGCGCGGCGACGAGGGTTTCCTCCTCGCGCTCGGCTATTCCACCCAGCGCGGCTACGGCAACGCGCATCCCTTCGCCGGCGAGATCCGCATGGGCGAGGTCGCGGTCTGCCTGGCGCCGCCCGAGCTTGGCTTCGAGATCGAGATCGGCGACGTCACGCTGACCGAATGCCAGATGGTCAACCAGTTCGCCGGATCGAAGACGGAGCCGCCGCAATTCACCCGCGGCTACGGCCTGGTCTTCGGCCATGGCGAGCGCCGCGCGATGTCCATGGCGCTGGTCGACCGCGCGCTGCGCGGGGAGGAACTCGGCGAGGCGGGCGGCACGGCGCCGGCGGAAAGCCAGGAATTCGTGCTCTATCACTGCGACAATGTCGAGGCGACGGGCTTCGTCGAGCACCTGAAGCTGCCGCACTATGTCGATTTCCAGTCGGAGCTGGAAAAGATCCGCGCCATGCGCGCGACCGCCATGAAGGAGGCGGCGGAATGAACGCGCCGGCCGGTCTCGCGGGATACAATTTCGGCTACCTCGACGAGGCGACGAAGCGGATGATCCGCCGCGCCATCCTCAAGGCGGTCGCCATCCCCGGCCACCAGGTGCCCTTCGGCTCGCGCGAGATGCCGCTGCCCTATGGCTGGGGCACCGGCGGCATCCAGGTGACGGCCAGCATCATTGGTCCCGCCGACGTGCTGAAGGTGATCGACCAGGGCGCCGACGACACCACCAATGCCGTTTCCATCCGGCGCTTCTTCGCCCGCGTCGCCGGCGTCGCCACCACGGAGCGCACGCGCGAGGCGACGATCATCCAGACCCGCCATCGCATCCCGGAACAGCCCCTGCGGGAAGGCCAGGTGCTGGTCTACCAGGTGCCGATGCCGGAGCCGCTGTTCCGCCTCGAGCCCCGTGTCGCCGAGACTCAGCGCATGCACGCGCTTGCCGATTACGGGCTGATGCATGTGAAGCTCTACGAGGACATCGCCCGCTACGGCCATGTGGCGATCAGCTACAACTACCCGGTCATGGTGAACGGGCGCTACCTGATGGCGCCCTCCCCCATTCCCGCCTTCGACAATCCGAAGATGGACCGCATGCCGGCCCTGCAGCTGTTCGGCGCGGGGCGGGAGAAGCGGATCTACGCGGTGCCGCCCTATCCGCCGGTGCAGTCCCTCGATTTCGAGGACCATCCCTTCGTGCCGATCCGCGCCGATGCTGCCTGCTCGCTCTGCGGCGCGCGCGACACCTACCTCGATGAGATCGTGGTCGACGATCGCGGGGGGCGGCGCTTCATCTGCTCCGACACCGACAACTGCGCGGAGCGGCGGCGATGACCGCGCCGCTGCTGACGGCCGAGGGGCTGACCCTGCGCTTCGGCGCCATCGCCGCGCTGGACGACGTGGCGCTCTCCGTCTGGCCCGGCGAGGTGGTGGCCATCGTCGGCGAATCGGGATCGGGCAAGACGACGCTGCTGCGCGTACTCTCGGGCCTGCTGACGCCGCAGGCGGGACGCGTGCTCTATGGCGACGCCGACATCCACGCCATGGGCGAGAGTCGGCGCCGCCTGCTGCACCGCACGGATTGGGGCTTCGTGCACCAGAACCCGCGCGACGGGCTGCGCATGGGCGTCTCCGCCGGCGGCAATGTGGGGGAGCGGCTGATGGCCGTCGGCGCCCGCCACTACGGCAATATCCGCGCCGAGGCCGCCGCCTGGCTCCGCCGCGTCGAGATCGACCGGGCCCGGATGGACGACCTGCCCTCGAAATTCTCGGGCGGCATGCAGCAGCGGCTGCAGATCGCGCGCACGCTGGTGACGCGACCGAAGCTCGTCTTCATGGACGAACCCACGGGGGGTCTCGATGTCTCGGTCCAGGCGAAGCTGCTCGACATGCTGCGGGCGCTGGTGGCCGATCTCGGCCTTGCCGTGGTGATCGTGACGCATGACATCGCCGCGGCGCGGCTGCTGGCGCACCGGTTGCTGGTGATGCGCCATGGCCAGGTGGTGGAGCAGGGGCTGACCGATCGCGTGCTGGACGATCCGCAGCATCCCTACACGCAGTTGCTCGTCTCCTCGGTGCTGGCGGCATGACCCCCGCCATCCGCACCGTGGGGCTTTCGAAGTCCTTCACCCTGCATCTCCAGGGCGGCGTGACGCTGCCGGTCCTGCAGGATGTGGAGCTTGCCGTCGCCCCCGGGGAATGCGTCGCGCTGGCCGGGCCGTCGGGCGCCGGCAAGTCCACGCTGATGCGCTGCCTCTACGGCAACTACGGCGCCGGCACGGGCCGCATCCTGCTGCGCCATGCCGGCGCGGAGATCGACCTCGCCACCGCCGATGCGCGGCTGATGCGCGCGGTGCGGCGCGACACGCTGGGCTATGTCAGCCAGTTC
>JAIYAI010000791.1 GCA_027489135.1 Acetobacteraceae bacterium | reverse complement strand
TGGTGCGCGCAGATGGACTACGTCTACTGCTATCTGTCGTACTACGGCTACAAGGCCGGCAAGGCGACGATGGACGGCTTCTGGGCCGAGATGGCGCGCCTCGGCAAGGACCGGAACCCGTATCGCGCGGGCTTCGCCCAGGTGGTCGCCGTGGCCGAGAGCCGCGAGCAGGCGATGGAACTCTACCGCGACCATGCCGAATACTTCTTCGGCCGCTGCCTGCATGTCGATCCGCGCTTCGCCAACCCGCCTGGCTACAGCACGGAGGCGACGCAGCGCGCCGGCCTCGAGAGCATGGTGCGCAAGGCCGCCGACAACGCGCAGTCCATCATCGCCGGCGAGAAGATGAGCCGCGCCATCACCATGGAGGAGGTGGTCGACCGCGGCTACGTCGTCATCGGCAGCCCGGACGAGGTGGTGGAGCAGATCACCGCCCTGGCCACCGACCTGAATGTCGGCCACCTGATGTTGCTGATGCAGTTCGGCTCCATGGGCAAGGAACTGACCCAGTACAACACGAAGATGTTCGCCGAGCATGTGATGCCGCGCCTCAAGCCCCTGTTCGACGAATGGGAGGACCGGTGGTGGCCGAAGCCGATGGAGCAGGCCGAGCGCGCCGACCTGCCTGGATTTTCTCCAACAGGGGGCGCGCCGAAGCTGGCCGCCGAGTGAGTGCGATGCCCGAGACCACCACGATCGAGATCAACGGCTTCACCACCCGCGTCTGGAAGGCGGGGCAGGGGAAGCCCATCGGCTTCCTCGCCGGCTTCGGCGGGCTGCCGCGCTGGGTGCCCTTCCTGGACGAACTGGCGAAGTCGCGCCAGGTGATCGTGCCCTCCTTGCCGGGCTTCCCGGGCGGCGACCGCGGGCATGCGGTGCTCGACAACCAGCTCGACTGGATCCTTGCGGCGCGGCAGACGCTGGTCGCGGCGGGGCTGGAGGGCGCGGACCTGGCCGCGAGTTCCGTCGGCGCGTCGCTGGCCGCCGAATGCGCGGCGCTCTGGCCCGCGTCGGTGCGGAAGCTGGCGCTGATCGCGCCCTTCGGCATGTTCGACGAGGCCGATCCGCCGACCGATCCCTGGGCGCAGCGCGGCGACGCCATCCCCGGCCTGATGTGCGCCGACCCGGAGGTCTGGAAGGCGCTGAAGGCCATGCCGGATGGCGCCAACAGCGTCGAATGGCCGATCGAACAGACGCGCGCGAGCGAGGCCGCGGCGCGCATCTTCTGGCCCCTGGGCAACACCCGGATCGAGAAGCGCCTTCCCTTGATCAAGGCACCGACGCTGCTGGTCTGGGGCGAGCAGGACCGCGTGGTGCCGCGCGGCTATGCGGCGAAATTCGCGTCGGGCATCGGCGCGAAGACGACGGAGATTGCGGTGATCCCGGGCGCGGGGCATCTCGCCGAACTCGACCAGCCCGTCGCGGTGGCGCGGGCGATTCTGGACTGGTGCGCGTGAAGGGGATTTCCGCATGACTCCGCTGGACAAGGGTTCGCAGGCCGTCCTCGCGCTGATCAAGGAACTGGGCCGGCCGCCGCTGCACACGCTGTCGCCGGCCGAGGCGCGGGAGGCCAGCGCGAAGTCCCGCACCGTCCTGCAGCCCGAGCCCGAGGCCGTCTCGGAGGTCGAGGACATCACCTGCCCCGGCCCGGCCGGCCCCGTGCCGCTGCGCCGCTACCGCCCCGCCGGCGTCGGCGCGGCGGAGGTGCTGCCCTGCCTGCTCTACCTGCATGGCGGCGGCTGGGTGATCGGCGATCTCGACAGCCATGACCAGATCTGCCGGGTCCTGGCCAACGCCGCGCGCTGCGCCGTGGTCGCCGTGCACTACCGCCTGGCGCCGGAGCATCGCTTCCCCGCGGCCGTCGAGGATTGCGCGGCGGCGCTGCAGTACGTGGCGGCCAACGCGGCGGCGCTGAAGATCGACCCGAAGCATATCGCGGTCGGTGGCGACAGCGCCGGCGGGAACCTGGCGGCGGTGCTGGCCATCATGGGCCGCGACGGCACGGCGCCGAATCCCTGCTTCCAGATGCTGCTCTATCCGACGGTCGATCTGCTCGGTCGCTGGCCGGCGCACCAGCGCTTCACGGAGGGGCTGATCCTGACCGCGGCGACCATGGACTGGTTCATCGATCACTACGCGCCGACCGAGGCCGAGCGCGCGGACTGGCGCGCCAGCCCGATCCGGCACCCCAGCCTCTCCGGCGTCTGCCCCGCCTATGTCATGACCGCGGCGCACGACCCGCTGGTGGACGAGGGCATCGCCTATGCGCGGCGCCTGGAGCGCGAGAACGTGCCGGTCGCCCACATCCACATGGCGGACCAGATGCACGCCTTCCTCGGCATGGGGAAATTCTGCCCGGCCTCAGACCTCGCGCTGCGCCAGGCCGCGCTCGCCCTGGCCCACGCCTTCCGGGCCGCGGCATGAGCGGCCTGCTGGAGGGCAAGTCGGCCCTCGTCACCGGGGGCGGGTCCGGCATCGGGCGCGCCACGGCGCTGGCCTTCGCCCGGGAGGGCGCCTGGGTCGCCGTCGCCGACCAGACGATCGAGGCGGCGCAGAAGACCGTCGCCGAGATCGAGGCGCGCGACGGCAAGGCGGTGGCGATCGCCTGCGACGTGACGGACGACGACGCGGTGAAGGCGATGGTGGCGGCGGCGGTCGATGCCTTCGGTGGTCTCGATTGCGCCTTCAACAATGCCGGCATCTCGCCTTTCAACGTCAATGCGCATGGCCAGAAGATCGGCGACATCGCGCCGGAGGCTTGGGCGCGCATCATCGATGTGAACCTGACCGGCGTCTGGCGCTGCCTGCGGCACGAGGTCGCGCAGATGCGCACCCAGGGCGGCGGCGTGATCGTCAACACCGCGTCCATCCTGGGGCTGGTGGGGTCGCCCACCTCCTCGGCCTATGTCGCCTCGAAGCACGGTGTCGTCGGGCTGACCAAGACTGCGGCGGTGGACCATGCGGAGGAAAACATCCGCGTCAACGCCGTCTGCCCCGGCTACATCGAGACGCCGATGACCGAGGAGACGATGCGCCGCCGCGGCGGGCGCATCATGGCCCGCGTGCCGATGCAACGCATGGGCAAGCCGGAGGAGATCGCGGAAGCCGTGATCTGGCTCTGTAGCGAGCGCGCCAGCTTCGTCACCGGCGTCGCCTGGGCGGTGGATGGCGGCTACACCGCCATCTGACCGCGACAGGAGAGAGAGCATGCGCACCCATCGGATCGCCGCCATGGGCGGGGACGGCATCGGGCCGGAGGTGGTCTCCGCCGGCGTCGAGGTCCTGAAGGTCTGTGCCGAGCGCGATGGCGGCTTCGCCCTCGAGATCCGGGATTTCGACTGGGGCTCCGACTACTACAGGAAGCACGGCGTGATGATGCCGCCCGACGGGGCGGAGCAGCTGCGCGCCTATGACGCCATCCTCTTCGGCGCCGTCGGCGCGCCCGACATCCCAGACCACGTCACGCTCTGGGGGCTCAGGCTCTCGATCTGCCAGCCCCTGGACCAGTACGCGAATGTCCGGCCCACCCGCGTGCTGCCCGGCATCACCAGCCCGCTGCGGCATGTCTCCGGCCCCGAGCTCGACTGGGTGATCGTGCGCGAGAACTCCGAGGGCGAGTATTCCGGCGTCGGCGGGCGCGCGCACCGGGGCCTGCCGATCGAGGTGGCGCAGGACGTCTCCGTGATGACCCGCGCCGGCGTGC
Organism: Acetobacteraceae bacterium; assembly: GCA_027489135.1. Classification (GTDB taxonomy): domain Bacteria; phylum Pseudomonadota; class Alphaproteobacteria; order Acetobacterales; family Acetobacteraceae; genus JAIEOP01. Next base: position 3,736 of record JAIYAI010000791.1, on the reverse strand, counting down.
AGCGCATCATGCGCTACGCCTTCCGCCTGGCGCAGTCCCGGCCGCGCAAGCTGCTGACGGTGGTGACGAAGTCGAACGCCCAGCGCCATGCCATGGTCATGTGGGACGAGATCGCGGCCGAGGTCGCGGCGGAATTCCCCGACGTCAGCTGGGACAAGATGCTGGTCGACGCAATGACCATGCGCATGGTCGGCAAGCCGGGCAGCCTGGATACCATCGTCGCCACCAACCTGCATGCCGACATCCTGTCGGACCTGGCTGCTGCCCTGGCAGGATCGGTCGGAATCGCGCCGACCGCCAATATCAACCCCGAGCGTGATGCGCCGTCGATGTTCGAGCCGATCCATGGCTCCGCCTTCGACATCACCGGCAAGGGCATCGCCAACCCGATCGCCACCTTCTGGACCGGGGCGATGATGCTGGAGCATCTCGGGGAGAAAGCCGCCGCCGACCGCCTGATGAAGGCGGTGGAGCGGGTCACCGCCGATCCGTCGCTGCACACGCCCGATCTCGGCGGCACGGCGACGACGCGGCAGGTGACGGAAGCGGTCTGCGCCGCGCTGCGGCAGGCCAACGACTGAGCCTGCCGTCGCGCGGCGGGTCGATCAGACCTCCGCGCCCTCGATGATGCCGCCGAAGCGCTGCCAGGTCGTCCCGTTCCAGCGCTGCAGCTGCATCTGCTTGATCGGGTGGTAGTTGTTGGGCGCGGTGTTCACCAGGATGCCCGGGATCAGCGTCGGTACCTCCAGGGCCCGGATGCCGGTGACCTGCTTCATGATGTTGTCGCGCGCGAAGTTCCCGTTGCAGGCGCGCAGCACGTGCATCAGCGTCTGCACGATGCCATAGGCGAAGGGATAGCTGCCGTCCTTCATGTCGCCGTTCGGGATGTTGGCGCGCATGAAGGCGCGCCACTCGTTCATGCCCGCGTCGTTGTCCCAGGCGCTGTCGGTCGGGTCCTTCAGGTAGGCCGAGGTGATGATGCCGACGCCCTTCTCGACGCCCGCGGGTTCCATCACCGTGCCGACCGAGATCGAGACGTTCGACAGGTAGTGCACGGGCCGCCAGCCGATGTCGAAGACGCGGCGGATGGTCTGGGCCGCGAATTTCGGCACCGCCGCCGTCACCAGCGCCTCCGCGCCCCAGGCCTGCAGCGAGACCACCTGGCTGTCGACCGTGGCGTCGGTCACCTCGTAGCTGACGGCGCGCACCTGCTGGTCGAACTTCTCCTTCAGGATGTCACGGACACCGATGAGGTAGTCTTTGCCGAAATCGTCGTTCTGGTAGAGCAGGCCGATCTTCGCGGTCGGCTTCTCCGCCAGCAGGTGCTTCATGTAGATCTGCGCCTCGGTCCGGTAGCTGGGCTGCCAGCCGATGGTCCAGGGCGTGTCCTGGTAGTTGCCCCATTTGTCGGCGCCGGAGGACAGGAAGAGGTGCGGCACACGGCGCTGGTTCAGGTAGCGGACGATGGCGCTGTTGGTCGGCGTGCCGAGCTGGTTGAAGGTGAAGGCGACGCGGTCCTGCTCGACCAGGCGGCGGGTCTGCTCCACCGTCTTCGGCGGGCTGTAGCCATCGTCATAGGCGATGAAGTTGATCTTGCGCCCGGCGATGCCGCCGCGCTCGTTGACCATCTTGAAGAAGGCCTCATGGCTGCGGCCGATGATACCGTACGCCGAGGCCGGGCCGCTGAACGGCATGGTGCAGCCGATGCGGATCTCGTTCGCGGTGACGCCGGGTGTTTCCTGTGCGTTTACGAGCGCAGGCGTCACCAGCGCGGCAGTGCCGGAGGCGAGGAAGAGGCGGCGGTTGAGCATGGTCGTTCTTCTCCCTAGGTGATCAGAGACTGGCGCCTTCGATGACCGCGCCGAAGCGGTCCCAGGACCGCCCGTTCCAGCGCTGCAGCTGCATCGCGCGGATCGGCCGGTACTGCGTGGGCGAGGTGCTGGCGCGGATGCCGGGCAGCAGGGTCGGGATTTCCAGCGGGGCGATGCTGGTCGTCTGCTTCATGACGTTCTCGCGCGAGAAATCGTTCCCGCACTGCTTCAGTACCTGGATCATGGTCGTGCAGTAGCCGACCGCCAGCGTGTAGTTGTTATCGGTGAGGTCGGCGTCCGGCAGGTACTGGCGCATGAAGCCGCGCCACTCGTTCATGCCGGGGTCGTTGGCCCAGGCCGGGTCGGTCTGGTCCTTGCGGAAATCGGAGGTGATGACGCCGATCCCCTTCTCGGCGCCGGCCGGGATCATCACCGTGGCGGCGGAGGAGGCGATGTTGGCGAGGTAGGTCATCGGCTTCCAGCCGATATCGGCGACGCGGCGGATGGCCTGGGCGGCGAAGCGGGGCGCCGCGGCAATCACCAGCACCTCCGCCCCGCTGCCCTGCAGCTGCACGATCTGGCTGTCCACCGTGGGATCGGTCGCCTCGTAGCTTGCCAGCCGGACCTGGGCATCGAAGCGCGGCCCCAGGATGTCGCGGATCCCGACGACGAAATCCTTGCCGAAATCGTCGTTCTGGTAGAGCACCGCGACCTTGGCGTCCGGCTTCTCCGCGGTGAAGTGCTTGGCGTAGATCTGCGTCTCGACCCGGTAGCTGGGCTGCCAACCCATGGTCCAGGGGTATTCCTGCGGGTTCGCCCATTTGTCGGCGCCGGTCGCCAGGAACAGGTGCGGGATCTTCCGCTGGTTCACGTAGCGCTGGATGGCGCTGTTGGTCGCAGTGCCGAGGTTGTTGAACAGGAAGGCCACGCGGTCCTGCTCGACCAGGCGGCGGGTCTGTTCCAGCGTCTTTGGCGGCTGGAAGCCGTCGTCATACACGATGAAGTTGATCTTGCGCCCGCCGACCCCGCCCTCGTCGTTCAGCCGCTTGAACATCGCGGCGTTGCAGCGGGAGATGACGGAATAGGAGGAGAGCGGCCCCGACAGCGCATTGGTGCTGCCGATGCGGATCTCGGTCGCGGTGACCCCCGGCGCGTCCTGCGCCGGGGCGATACCGGGACGGGCCAGCAGCGCCGCCCCCGTGGCGAGAAGCAGGTGGCGGCGTTGCGGCATGGTGCGTCTTCCCTCAGCCCGTGACGTTGGCGCCCTCGATGATGTTGCCGAAGCGCTCCCAGGACCGCCCGTTCCAGCGTTGCAGCTGCATCTGCCGGCCCACGTTGTAGTTGGTCGGCTGGCTCTGCGCCTTGATGCCCGGCAGCAGGGTTGCCAGCTCCAGCGGGGCGAGGTTGGTCGCCTGCTTCATGACGTTCTCGCGCGAGAAATCGTTGCCGCAGTTCCGCAGCACCTGGATCATCGTCATGCCAGCGGCATAGGCGTAGGTGTAGTTGTTGTCGTTGAGATCGCCGTCCGGCAGGTACTGGCGCATGAAGCCGCGCCATTCGGTCATGCCGGGGTCATTGGCCCAGGCCGGGTCGCCCTGGTCCTTGCGGAAGTCGGAGGTGATGACGCCGACGCCCTTCTCGGGCCCCGCCGGCGTCATCACCACGCCGGCCGAGATCGAGACGTTGGTCATGTAGAACTGCGGCCGCCAGCCGATGTCGTGGACGCGGCGGATCGCCTGGGCGGCGTGGCGCGGCACGATGCCGCAGACCAGCGTGTCCGCGCCGGTGGACTGCAGCTGGACGATCTGGCTGTCGATCGTGGGGTCGGTCGCCTCGTTCGTCGCGGTCTTCACCATGGCGTCGAAGCGGGCGCCCAGCACGTCCTTCAGCCCGTTCAGGTAGTCCTTGCCGAAGTCGTCGTTCTG
>JAIYAI010000047.1 GCA_027489135.1 Acetobacteraceae bacterium | reverse complement strand
GGCACCTACACCATCCTCGCGCAGATCGCCGCCGACGGGCTCGGCCTGCCGATGGAGCGGGTGACGGTGCGGCTGAACGACAGCAGCCTGCCGGCGGCGCCGGTGGAAGGCGGATCCTGGACCGCCGCCTCCTCAGGCACCGCGGTCGACATGGCCTGCGCGTCCCTGCGCGACAGGCTGCACCGCGCGGCCAAGGGACTGCCGGGCTCGCCGCTGGCAGGGACGGATCTCGAGCAGGTGGTCTTCCGCGACGGGCACATCGTGCTGGCCCGCGACCCTTCGCGCAGGATGGCACTGCGCGACGCCACCATCGCCGGCGGCGCGGCGCTTGTGGCGGCGGAGGCGAAAGCGAGCCCGGGCGTGCTGACCCAGATGCGCTACAGCGCCTACACCCACATGGCGGTCTTCGTGGAAGCGCGGGTCGACGAGGAACTCGGCATCGTCCGAATCCCGCGCGTGGTGGCGGCGGTGGCGGCGGGGCGGATCCTCAACCCGAAGACGGCGCGCAGCCAGATCATCGGCGGCGTGACCTGGGGAATCGGCATGGCGTTGCACGAGGAGTCCATGCCAGACCACCGGCTCGGTCGGTTCATGAACCACAGCTTCGCCGAGTACCACGTGCCGGTGAGTGCGGATGTGGGCGAGATCGAGGTGATCTTCGTCGACGAGCGCGACGACAAGGCGAGCCCGATCGGCGTGAAGGGGTTGGGCGAGATCGGCATTGTCGGCACGGCGGCGGCGGTGGCGAACGCGATCCGGCACGCCTGCGGCGTCCGGGTGCGGAGCCTGCCGATCACGGTGGAGAAGGTGCTGGCGGGCCTGTGACGGCCCTGCCCTACCCCACCGACCTGCCCGTATTGTCCGACACCACGACCGGTTCCAGCATCGCGTCCGCCTCGCGCTTCAGGCGGATGTAGCTGCGCACGCTGAACGGCAGCATGCCGGCATAAATCAGCCCGCCCGCGGCGAGCGCCGCCCAGGGCTCGGTCAGCAGCACCGCGACATAGGCGCCGATGCCGACCAGCAGCGGCAGCACGATCTCCGACCGGACCTTGAAGTTCTTGAAGCTCCAGGTCGGCAGGGTGGAGATCATCAGCGCGCCCACCGCCACCAGCACCACCGCGGCGAAGGCGGGGTGGCGGATGGCCGCCGCCATGCTGTCCCAGCCCCATTCGCGGAAGGCGAGTGCCGCGAAGAGCGGGAACAGGGCGAGGCCGGCACCCGCCGGCGCCGGGATGCCGGTGAAGAAGCTCTGCGCGAAGGCGGGCTTCGGCGGCGGCCCGGCGATCGGCACCGCCGGCGGCGCCTCGACGATCGAGGCGTTGAAGCGCGCGAGACGCAGCGCCGAGCAGACCGCGAAGAGGATGCAGGGCGCGAAGCCCCAGCCGCGCACCCAGGCCGTCGCGTCGTGCAGCGTCCAGAGATAGAGGATCAGCGCGGGTGCCACGCCGAAGCAGAGGAAGTCCGACAGGCTGTCGAACTCCGCGCCGAAGCGGGTGGTCGCCTTCAGCAGCCGCGCGATGCGGCCATCCAGCCCGTCGATCACCGCGGCGACGACGATCAGCGCCGCCGCCTGTTCCCAGCGCTGCTCCAGCGCGAAGCGGATCGCGGTGAGCCCGGCGCAGAGGCCGAGCAGCGTCAGGATGTTCGGGATCAGCCGGTTGAAGGAGGTGCCGGAGAAGCGCGGCCGCGTGCGGGGCCTGAGCCGGCTCAGCCGCCCGCGCAGGCCGACGCGGCCGTTCGTGCCGCTCATGCGGCGGCGCCCAGGCGCGCGATCACGGTCTCGCCGCCGATCATGGTCTGGCCCTCGCGCACCATCGGCTCGACCCCGTGCGGGAGGTAGAGGTCGGTGCGGCTGCCGAAGCGGATCAGGCCGAAGCGCTCACCGGCGGTGACGGCGTCGCCGGGCTTGACGAAGCAGAGGATGCGGCGCGCGATCAGCCCCGCGATCTGCACCACCGCCATGTCGCGCCCGTCCGGCAGCGCGATGGCCAGCGCGTTGCGCTCGTTCTCGTCGGACGCCTTGTCGAGGCTGGCATTGAGGAAGGCGCCCGAGCGATAGGCGATCTTCGTCACCGTGCCGGTGACCGGCGTGCGATTCACATGCACGTCGATGACGGAGAGGAAGATCGCCACGCGCCAGCGCGGCGCATCGCCGAGGCCGAGTTCGGCGGGCGGGGCGTAGCGCCCGACCGAGACGACGCGACCGTCGGCCGGTGCGACGACATGCCCCGGCCCCGCCGGCGGCACGCGCTCCGGATCGCGGAAGAAGTAGAGGCAGAAGCCCGTGAACAGCAGGCCGAGCCAGAACAGCCAGGCCCAGGTGAGGAGACCGACGACCGCGACGGCCGCGCCGCCGAGGATGAAGGGCCGTCCGGCCGGATGCGGTGGCGCGAGGACGAGCCGCATCGTGTCAGCGATTGCCATGGGGCGGTTAATGGTCCTTCCATCCTTTTCGGGCAAGCCTTGGCGGCCATGCAGAGCCTGACCCTCGGCCCCTTCGCCATCGACTCGTCCGGCACCCTGGCGCCGCGCGCGCCCGGGCTGCGACCGGAACTGCGGTTCGCCTGGCGCGGCCGTCCCTGCCGCGCGGCGCTGGATCCGGATGCCGTGCGGCTCGCCGCAATCGCGGCGCGCATCCCCTCCACCGCCGATCCCGCGGGGGACCGCCCCGGCGCCCTGGCCGCGATGGCGGAGCTTCCACCGGTCATGCCGGATGGCTGGCGACTGCGCCTGCTGCCCGACCATCAGGTCTGCCTGGAGGCGCGGGAGGCATTGGACGGCCCCCCCACTGCCGTCGCGCTGGTGACGCGGCTGGTGCGCTTCGCCCTGGCCCTCGACCCCTACCTCGAGAGGCTGGAGGCCGCGGGGACGGATCCGCCCGGCACGGCGAAGACCTGCCCCGGGTAGATCAGCCTGGGGTCGCGGATCTGCGCGCGGTTGGCGTCAAAGATGACGGTATAGCGGTTGCCCCTTCCATAGACGCGGCGGGCGATGCGCCAGAGATTCTGGCCGGGCTGCACGATCAGGTCGTTCTGTCCCTCGCGCGCCGCCTCCGGCAGCCGCTCGCGCTGGAAGGGCAGTTCGATCCGCGCCGACACGCCGCCCCCCTTGGCGGCCAGCTGGTCGACGCGCAGCAGGTGCCGGCCGATGTCGGGCTGGCTGGCTGGGGTGATCTGCCAGCGCCCGGCCGCACTGGTCGTGGCGTCTCCGAGATGCTCCGTCCCGACATAGAGGCGCACGGTGGCGCCGGGCGGCGCGGTGCCGGAGAAGCGGATGTCGCCATCCTCCTCGTAATCGACGATGTCGAGGCCGAGGCGGGTGCCCCGCGGGCTGGCGGCCGGGCCCTCGGGCGGGCCCTGCAGCAGCCGCGGTGCCTCGTCGCGAGGCCCACCGGCGCCCGGCAGCAGCACCGCGAGCGGCCCGGCGACGCGCGCGGCGACACCTGGATCGGCCTCGGCCGGCGGCGCCGGCTCCGGCACCAGGACCACGACGACGTCCCGCCCTGGAACGGTGTCGCCGCCGGGTCGCCGCGCCTGCAAAGACAACTCGCGGGCGCCGGCGGGCAGCGCGTCCGCCGGCAGGATGACCCATTCGCCCCGCGCATCCGCCCGTGCGCGGCCGATCTCCCGCCTGCCATCCATCAGCACGACTTCCGCCATCGGGGCGGCACGGCCGGCGGCGACCAGCATGCCGCGCGCCCCGACCCTGGCGACATCGAAGCGTGGCGCCGCCGCGGCCTCAGGATCGGCGCCGGCAGGCGGCCGTGGGGCGGCCGGGTCGGCCCGGCCGCGGGTCACCGCGGCAACGGCATCGCCCCGGCCGGGCGCAGCGGCCAACGCATCACCCCGGCCGGAAGGCGACGGTGCGAGCCCGGGTGCCGCCGGCACGGCGGCCTCGACGGGACGCGGCGGTCCAGACGAATCCGGCGGGGCGAGCACGGGCATCACCGCCACGACCGTGCCCGCGAGGGCAACAGCGAGCACCGCACCGAGGGCGACCTGCCCCGGCGTCATCGCGTCGGTCCTGCCCTGCCTGTCACGCTGCGTCACCTCGCCTTGGACGCGACGCCATCGGGTGATGACGTATCATGGACCGCGAGATTGCATCCAAGTGAACATGACGTACAGCGCTGCAGCAACGCTCCACGCCAGGGGACGCGCCCAACGGGTGGAAAAATGTCCCTCGAACCATGGCGCCGCCCAGATCGCGAGCAGCGGTCCGGCGGAGACGATCCAATCGAGGGCATTCCCGCGCGCGACAACCGGACCGGCGAGCACCGCGCCCAGCCCGAGCGCGATCGGCAGGCGGGCGGGGGCCGACCAGGCCGGGCCCGCGGCCGCGCCGCCCAGCACCGCGCCCAGCACCACGGCCGCCAGGGCCAGCCAGGGACCGAGCGGCGCCGCCAGCCAGAGCCCCGTCAGCAGCAGCGCCGCGGCATAGGCCGCCTGCCAGGGCCCGCGCAGCGCGACCGCCAGGGCCAGCAGCAGCACGGCAAGCCCGGCGAGACCCACCGTTCCCCGGTGCAGGTCCGGCACGACCATGGGCGCGCCGGCGAGCCACCAGCCGCCCGCCAGGAGCGCACCGCCGACGATCCCGGCGGCGAGCGCGCCCCGCCGGGCGCCCGCCAGCGCCAGGACCAGGCCGAGCGACGCGCCGGCCAGGGCGAGCACAGGCAGGCGCTCCGGCAGCTGCCGCGGCGATCCGGGCACCGCGCCGAGGGTCATCACCACGCCGGCCGCCAGCCCGACTCCGGCGCCGAGCGCCGCGAGATCCGGCCGTCGCAGCGCCCGCCACAGCCCGGCCCAGGTGAGGGCAAGCAGGAAGGCCAGCAGCGCGCCGCGCCAGGGCCAGAGCAGGTCCAGGGTCATGCCGGGACGCGCCGGCGCGAATCGGGTGTCATCGCGGCGATGCTGGCGCATGGCCCGGCGTGGCGCACGCGTCGGAAAGATCGCCCTGGGGCATGGCGCACGGGAGGGAGAGATCGCCCGGGGGCATGC
>JAIYAI010000722.1 GCA_027489135.1 Acetobacteraceae bacterium | reverse complement strand
GCATCGATAACCTGAAGCAGATCATCGAGGACGAGCGGAAGGCAGGAAACGCACCGCCCAAGCCAGGCGCCATCAAGTAGGCGACCCCGCGGTGCTCACCGCATGGATACCGAACAGCCGCCAGGCCGGGGCAACATCCATCACCAGACGGGCGCAACACCACCGCCAACACCCGACGCAGGGTCAGCCCAACCCCAGCGATGCCTCAAATCGTGACGAGGAGCGCGTAGTTCGAGGTGTCCAAGCGACTCGGATCGGCTCTGGTCGATTTGGTAAGAAAGTTTCTTATTTTCCGTGAGCCTCTAGAGAACTCTAGGTTCCTGGGCAGCGCCGGATGAGAATGTTTACAGAACGGGATACCGCCGCCGGCAAGGGGTAAGCGATGAGCATCTCCCCGCCTCGCCGTGATCCGCCGGGCAGCAGGTCGTGCCTCGCCCCGCGACTTCATCCCTGCGTGGTGCAGGTGGCTACGCGCCAGTCCATGCTGACCTGCCCCCGATTGGGGATCCACGGGCTATGAGAGACTTGGCCCGTGTTTTGGCCTGGCCGTCTGGCCCTGCCGGAGCGGAGCGTAGGCGGGGCCAGATGGCCAGGGCAACATCGCTTCCGGCGCCGGCGGTCGGTAGCCCAGCGCGCTGTGCGGCCTGACCGTGTTGTAGTGTCGACGCCAGCGTTCGATCAGGACCTCGGCTTCGCGCAGCGAATACCCGCCGCAGCGCCGTGCTGCCCAAGCTCTCCGACACGCGCAGCGCGGTGCCGTCCGGCAGCACGATCTCGATCTGCTGCGCCAGCCGGCATTGCTCCAGCTCGGCCGGGGGCGACGTACCCGGCGACGCCGGCGGCGGGGATTCCCGCAACACCTGCACCGGCAGAAAGACAGGCGCTGGCTCCGCTGCCAGGGCGCCGGAGCGCACCTGCTTGCGCCAGGCCCAAAGCACGCTTCGACTCACCTCGTGCCGCCGCGCAACCTCCGCAAAGCAGGCGCCCGGGCTCTCGGCCTCGGTGACGATGCGCAGCTTGTCCTCGACCCGCCAGTGCCGGCGCCGTTCAATGCCGCTGATGATCTCCATCGCCACCCCGCCCTGTTCTTAGCAACGCTCCTACGAGCGTCGATAAGATCAGAAGACAGGTTCAGCCCCGCCCCGGTAGGCGGCCGTCACCGGAGGCGTACCGAGGACCTGGCGCTGCATGTCGAGCGCTGCGCCGAACGCTATGGCGCGGTGCAGGCGGAGCTCGGCAGCCTGCGCCAGCAGGCACGGCGGATCGAGCTGGCGATCTGGGGAATCGTCGCTGTGTTGCTCGCCCTCGGCGCCGGCGGTGCGCAGGTGATGCCGTTGCTACGCGGCCTGGTGCCATGGCAGCGGCGCTCGACCCCGCGGTGCTGGCCTGGGCGCTGGCGCAGCCCAGCGGCAATCGCTGGCGGCACCGCCCGCCGCGGAGCTGCGCGCCGAGTACGAGCGTATTGCCAGCATCGACGCTCCTGTGCCGTGGGGGCGAGCGCACTCCCTGCGGTCAGAGCATCATGACGTCCAGGTAGCCCGAGGCAGCCGATCCATCAAGCGTCAAGGGCACCAGTTCCACCGCATCCAGCAGGCTGAACCGGTGCTGACCCGCCTGGAAGCCGTCCAGCGTCCATTCCACGAAGCCCGCGGCATCCGCGGTTCCCGCTGCAATGACTATGCCGTTGTCGAGCAGTTGCGCCTGTTGGTCGGGCCGCAAAGACGCAGTCAACCGCAGGCTCGATAGCGCCGTCACGTTGTCGAAGGCGGTCCCCGCGGCGCCGCCTGTGCTGTCGCTCTCGGTCGCCAGATCGAGCAGGTTGAGGCGCATGGCGACGATGTCGCTGCCCGTGGGATTGCTGTCCGCCAGCGTCCCGCCGGCCCCATTCAGGCCGCGCACATCGCTAAGGGAGAGGAAGGCCGAGTTACCGTCCTCGCTGAGGCCCAGATAAGTCGTCGCGCTGCCTGCCGAGACACTGCCGCTGCCCGACAGCAGCCGGATCTCGCCGGTCTGCACATGGGATGCGAAGAGGTCGGCCGCGGCCGGGCTGCCGTCGGTGAAGGCTATACCGCCGTTGCCGAACTTCGTCGCGTCGTTCGCGATGAACAGCACCCACTTCCCGTCCGGCGTCATGCCGACATAGGCCGCGTTCGCCCCAAGCGTGGTCGCCGAGGTGGCGGTGTGCGTCAGCAGGCGCTGCGCCCCCGTCGCCAGGTCGAATGCGAAGATCGCCTGGTCGTAAGTGCCGCTGGTCTGGAACCCGCCGCCCATCCAGTCGAGCCAGCCGCTGCTGAAGACCAGCGTCTCCGCGTCCGGCGTAAAACCCTTGATACTCGGCCCGCCCCAGACCTGGTAGCCGGTGGAGGTCTGGCTGCCGGTGTTGTGGTTGGCGATCTTCACCGTCCCCGTATGGGTGTCCGCGACGTACAGGACGTTGCCGCTGATGCCGACCGAGAAGCCCGCGTAGCTTCCGGACGCGGTATCGACGTTGTAGGCGACGTAGCGCTGATCGGACGAGACCGCGAAGCCGCCAAGATCGAGGCTGCCGTTCAGGGCATCGGTGCTGGCAAAGCTCGCGCGACTCAGCAGCGTCGTCGCCCCGGTCTGCCAATCGTGACGGAACAGGTCGCGCCCGCCGGTATTACCGTCGCTGGTGGCGCCGAGCTGGGTCGCGTCCTCGGCCCAGAAATACACCTGGTCGCCGACTGTCCGGAGGAAGCCAGAGGCCGTGCCGGCCGCGTCCGTCGTGCTGGCGGCGGTGTGCGAGATCAGATGGAAGGCATTGTCCGTGAGGCTGACCGCGATCAGGTCCGCCTTGCCGGTGTTGCCGTCTGTGAAGCCGAACTTCGTCGCATCGTTAGCCGTGAGGAAGACCACCGTGCCGGTGTCGTTCTGGCCGGCATAGGTGACGGCCGTCGCTGCCGAGGCGAGGGTGCTGCCGCCGCCATGCGACAGCAGCTTGATGGTGCCGTCGCTCAGCCTACAGGCGAACAGGTCGTCAGTTCCGGTGGCGGCATCGGTGAAGGCGGTGCCGCCATTGCCGTAGCCCGTGGCGTTGGCGGCGCGGAACAGCACGTACTGGCCGTCCTGCGTGGTCCCGACATAGGTGGCGCCGGCGGTGTTGGCCGTCAGCGACGCGGCGGAGTGCGTGACGAGGCTCTGGGTCCCGTCGCTGAGCTTGTAGGCGATCAGGCCGCTCCCGCTGCCGGTGAAAGCCGTGCCATTGTTGCCGACGCCGGTGATGTTGCCGACGCTGAAGATGACGTACTGGCCATCGCCGGAGATGCCGCGATAGGTGCTCTGCGTGGCCGAGGCGGTGGCCCGCCCGGCCGCTGCGCTGTGCGAGACGAGGCTGAGCGCGCCGGTCGTGACGTCGTATGCGAGAATGTCCACCACGTTCGAGGACGGGAAGGGCTCGGTGAAGGCCGTGCCGCCGTTGCCGAACTTGCTGGCGTCGTTCGGGTTGCTGAAGACGACCGTGCGGCCGTCCGGGCCGATCCCGTTAAGGGTGACGGCCACGCCGGCGGAGGTCATCGTGCCGCTCGGGCCGTGGGTGGCCAGCCTGATCGTGCCCGTGGCAGCATCGGCGACCAGCAGGTCGGCCGTGCCGGCCGCGCCGTCCACGAAGGCCGTGCCGCCGTTGCCGTACCGGCTCGCGTCATTCGCCGCGAAGACAACGGTGCCCTGGCCCTTGGCGAGCAGCAGCGGCGTCGGGCTGGCGGTCAGGGCCGCGCCTGCGGTGCTCAGCCCGCCCGCGGTCGCGTCATGCGAGACCAGAGTGAGGGCGGGCTGCGCGATGCTGGTGCGCACCGTCGCGGTGACGGCCACGGTCGTGGCCAGGTTGCCGCCGGGATCGGTGATCCGGGCGGCGAGGCTGTGCAGGCCATCGGCCAGGTTGGGCGTCGTGAAGCTCCAGCTGGTGCCGGATAGGGTCGCCGTGCCGATCACCGCCGCGCCGTCGAGGATCTGGACGGTCGAGCCCGCATCGGCCTGTCCGCTGAGTGCCAACGTGCGGTCGCGCGTGACACCGCCGCTCTGGATGGTCGCGGTGGTCCCGCTGTCCGTCCCGATGGTGCTGCCGATGCTGGCGAGGTAGACGCTGTTCTTTAGGCGCAGCGTGAGGTCGCTGTCGCCGGTCAGCATGGCGTCGCCGGCCAGGCTGCCCTTCAGGGCGTTGAGCTGGCCGAGCCGCAGGTACTCCGCGTTCCTGACCGTGTGCGTGGTGCTGCCGCCATCGGCCTGCCGGACAGTGATCTCGTAGTGGTTGCCGCCGGCGGTTGCATGCACCACGTCGAGCAGCGCCACGCCGCCAGCGCCGAGGTGCCAGTTGTTGGTGCCGGCGTCGCGCGTCAGGGTCAGGCTGCTGGCCGCGAGGCTGGGCAGGCTGCCGTCGTCCCAGGCGAGCATCAGCGTGTCGAGGCCTTCGCCCGCATCGATTGCGACGATCCGCCGCGTGCTCAGCGCGATGACGTCGTCGCGGGACGAGCCGGTGACGGACGTGACGCCGTCCGCCGACAGGCTGAAGCCGAAACCATCGAGCTGCGGCAACTCCAAACGCTCGACATTGCGGAGTGCGTCGGTGACAGCAGTGCCGTCCTTGTTCTGCAGCACCAG
>JAIYAI010000738.1 GCA_027489135.1 Acetobacteraceae bacterium | reverse complement strand
GGCAGCTTGCGGAAGGTGGTGCCGGCGCGGTTGAGCAGCGTCTCCCACCCCACCTGTCGGGCCCAGGCGTCGAGGGTGGCGCGGTCGATCCCCTCGACGCGGTAGTCGTGGAAGCGGTGGGCGACGCCGTGCGAGTCGAGCCAGGCGCGCGCCTTCTTCATGGTGTCGCAATTGCGGATACCATGGATCACCACCGTCATCGGATCGCCCCTGCCTGATCGCGCGCGACATGGCGGCGGCGCGGGGCGCGCGCAAGCCTGGCGCCGGGGGAGCTTGCAATCGGCAGGCGGCAGCAACACCTCCGCGGCGCGGGGCCCTCCCGCCCATGGCTCCAGACCGGGACGACCCACCATGCCTCCTTTCTCCCGCCGCGCCGCGCTCGGCGCCGGTGCGTTCGCCCTGCTTGCCGCCCCTCCCCTGTCGCGCGCGCAGTCGGCGCAGCCGGCGTGGTCTCCGACGGGGCCGGTGCGGCTGGTCAACGGCTTCGCGCCCGGCGGCAGCCCCGACATCCTGGCCCGCGCCATGGCGCCGCACGCGCAGGCGGCACTCGGCCAGCCCTTCACGGTGGAGAACCGGCCCGGCGCGGGCGGCAGCATCGGCGCGCGCTACGCGGCACAGCAGCCGGCGGACGGGCATGTGATCTTCCTCGCCGCCGTCTCGGCGGTGATCGGGCCCTACATGTCGCCGAACGCGGGCTACCGGATCGAGGAGTTCCGACCCGTCTCCCTGCTGACGATCACGCCGATCGTGCTGGTGGTGCGGCAGGATTTCCCGGCGCAGACGATCCAGGAGTTCCACCAGGTCGTGAAGGGCAGCCAGGGGCGCTTCACCTATGCCTCGGCCGGCTCGGGCACGCCGCACCAGCTGGCGGCGGAGCTCTATTCGATGAAGACCGGCACGCAGATGACGCATGTGCCCTTCCGCGGCTCGGCGCCGGCGCTGACGGAACTGCGCGCGGGGCGGGTCGACATGACCTTCGTCGACCTCGCCTCCGCCATGGGGCAGATCCGCCAGGGCGGGCTGAAGGCGCTGGCCGTCACGACGGGGCGGCGCATCCCGGCGCTGCCCGACCTGCCGACGGTGGCCGAGAGCGTGCTGCCGGACTTCGAGGCCTATACCTGGGTGATGTGGTGGGTGCCGGCGGCGACGCCCGACCCGGTGGTGCGGCGGCTGAACCAGGTGGCGCTGGGCGCGCTGAACCAGCCCGACGTGCTGGGGCGGGTGAACGAGTTCGGCTTCCTGCTGGAGGGCACGGACATCCCGCGCGCCGAGGCGCATGTGAAGGGCGAGACGGAGAAGTGGAGCGGGCTGATCCGGGCGCGGGGGCTGAAGTTCGAGGACGGGTGAGGCGTTAAGGGCGCGTTCCCGTCTGCCGGCGCGGGGGGGCCTGGTACATCCCAGCTGGATATATCGGGGATGCTCCCATGGGCCGGACACGCCTCTTCCAGTCCAATCGATCCCAGGTCGTGCGCCTCTCGAAAGACGTCGCCTTTCCGCCGGGGATCACGGAGGTGGTCATCCCGCGCAAAGGGCAGCGACGCGTTATCCAGCCCGCGGACGCAGCCTGGGATGACTTCTTCGCCGCCCCGGGCGTCGATCTCGGCGCGCGCGCGCAACCGGAGACGCAGGAGCGCGAGCGGTTCTGATGCGGCGCTACCTGCTGGACACGAACCTCTGTATTCGTGTCCTGCGGGATCGACCCGTCGTGCTGCGCGAACGCTTCAACGGCGATGACGATCGTGCCGACCGAGTTGCTGCACGGCGCGGAGACATCAGCGCGGCCGGTCGAGAACCGGCGTGAGGTCGAGCGCTTTACCGCCCGCCTCTCGGTGCTTTCCTTCGATGCCGAGGGCGCCGCGCATGCGGAAGAAATCCGCGCGGCGCTCGACCGGCGCGGCCTGGCGATCGGCGGCAATGATGTCCTCATCGCCGGCCAGGCGCGCAGCTGCGGATTGGTGCTGGTAACGGCGAATCTGCGAGAATTCCGGCGGGTCGAGGGCTTGCGGTGCGAGGACAGGCTGGACGACGCGGCCTGACGGCGGAGGCGGCCGGAGCACCTCGTCGTGTCAGGCAAGCGCGGCGAGGAAACTGGTAGGCGTCAGTTCCACATGCGCGTCGAGAGGCGGCCGTAGCTCAAATGCTTTCGGCTCTCGCGCGAAGTTCCAGAGCCTGAGCAATACCCAGGAATCCCTCTCAGCCTCGGCCTTGGCGAGTTCATTTGCAGTAATGTGGAAGGGCGTACGCTCCCATCCATTCGTCGTCTTCACTTCGATCAAACGCGCGGTCCCGCTGACCTCAAAGCTCGCAATGTCGTACCCGGCGCCGTCGCCGTCCTGCTTCGACACCCACCGGATCTGCCTGGCCAGATCGAAGCGTCCACCTTGCCGCAGCGCCGTCTCCTCGTGCTCCATCACGAGGCGTTCGCCCGCTTCCCCAAGCGCTCGGTTGCGTGCATCGCGTTCAGCGGCATTGCATCGTCCGGCGACAAGGCGCAGGCGCTCGGGGTCTATGGGCGGCGCAGTATTCCGATGGGTCGGGGCGGGACCGATCCATAGCGTGTGGCCCTCCGCCAAACCCGACCGTTGCGCATCGCGCCGCAGCGTATGGACGGAGGCGTCCCAGTCCGGATGGGCGTCGAACCACCGCATCACGGCGTCAACCAGTGAGCCCTGGAACTGCGAAGCCGGCTTGTAGCCGTCGATCCATGGCTGTCCCATGCCGACAAGGACAGCGCTGACATTCTGGTTCTTGAACTCTACCGAGCCCTTGGAGCGGCCAATCTCAGCTTCAATACGCTTGCGGAAGGCGGCCTTGTTGTAGCGCTGCCCTATGAGTTCAGCCCGGAGCATCTCGAAATAGCAGGCGACGAGAAGGTCGTTCTCGGCGTCCGACCAAGGCGAGGACGGCGCTTCAGCCATGCCTGCGCCCGCCCCCGCCCGCCCTCACTCCCACTCAATCGTCCCCGGCGGCTTCGACGTGATGTCGTAGGTCACCCGGTT
>JAIYAI010000050.1 GCA_027489135.1 Acetobacteraceae bacterium | reverse complement strand
TGCCCACGCCCGGCGCCATGACGCCATCCCGCAACGATCCCCGACTGCTTGGCGAACGCGCCGTGGTGGTGAGCGGCGTCTACAATGCGCCCCTATCCGGCGACGCGGTCTTCGCGGTGATGACGCCGGTGCAGCGCGACGGCACGGTCCGCTACCTGCTGCACATCGCTCCCCCGGCGACCCGCCTCTATGCGCTGGTCGCCTCGCAGCGTCTGCCGCCCGAGGTCCGCGTCTCCGTCGTCGACGCAGCCGGCCTCGTGCTGACCCGGTCCCAGGGGCATGAGGACGCAGTGGGCCGCCCTACACAGCTGCAAGACGCCATCCTTCGGGAGCCCGAGGAACGCCGGCGCACCGGCCGCGGCATCGACCGCGAGGGGCGGCTCGTGCATTTCGACGCGCGCCGCGCGCAGCACGGCTGGACCGTCGTCACCTCGATCAGCGCCGAGCAGCTGGACGGGCCGCGGCGCCGCGCCCTGGCCCAGGCGGCCATCGCCGGCCTGATGCTGACCGGCGCCGCGCTGGCCGCCGCCCGGCTGCTCGGTACCCGGCTGGCGGGCGCCATCGGCAGGCTCAGCAGCTCCGCCGCTGCGCTCGACCGGGGCGAGACGCGGCCGCCGGCGCGCAGCGGCATCCGCGAGATCGACGAGGTGGCGACAACCCTCGACATGGCAGGGCGGCGTCTGGCCGCCGCCGCGGAACAGCGCGCCGAGGCCGAGACCCGCCAGCGCCTGATCCTGCACGAGCTGAATCACCGGGTGAAGAACATCCTGGCCATGGTGCAGGCGCTGGCGGCGCTGGCCGCGCGCGATGCGCCGGATGTCGCCACCTACCGCGACCGCCTGACGGAGCGGCTGAACGGGCTCGCCCGCACCCAGGCGCTGCTGACAGAGTCCAACTGGACCGGCGCGGAGCTCGACGACCTGCTGCGCGCCGAGCTCGGCCCCTATGACGAGGCGGCGCGCGACGACACAACGGGCGCGCGGCCGCGCCGGGTGACGTTGGACGGGCCGCGGCTGCGCCTGCCGGCGCATCGCGTCGTCGCCTTCGGCATGCTCGTGCACGAGCTGGCAACCAATGCGACGAAATACGGCGCGCTGAGCCTGCCGCAGGGGCGGCTGCAGGTCCGCTGGACCGTGGCCGATCAGGCCCTGGCGCTGGATTGGCAGGAGAGTGGCGGGCCGCCCGTTGTGGCGCCGGCTCGGCACGGCTTCGGCACACAGATGATCAGCCGCGGCCTGGCCCGGCAGCTCGGCGCCGAGGTCGTCACGGACTGGCGGCCAGAGGGGCTGCGCTTCACCCTGCGCATGCCCCTGGCGGCCGAGGGCCCGGGGGCCTGACGGTCCGGATCACGCCTCGAGGAACGCCACCCGCCGTTCCTCCAGCACCGCGCAGGTCAGCTTGCGGCCGAAGCAGGCGCCGGTGTCGATGTTGATGCGGTTGGCATGGATCTCCGCCCCGTGCCGCACCGGCGTATGGCCGTGCACCACGACGAAGCCATGGCTGCGTTCGGAACTCAGGAAGTCGCTGCGGATGCGCAGCAGGTCGTCCTCGGTCTGCTCCTCCAGCGGCACGCCGGGGCGGATGCCGGCATGCACGAAGAGGTAGCTGCCGAGGCGATGGGTCTTCTTCAGGCCCTGCACGAATTCCTGGTGTGCCCGGGGAATCTTCACCGCCCAGCTCGCGGGATCCTCGGGCTCCGCGTGCCAGCTTTTCAGCGCCTCACGCCCGCCGGTGTAGAGCCAGTCGGTGATGGAGGCGCGCTCCCCGGCCAGCGCATCCGCCATGGTCCGCTCGTGGTTGCCCATCAGGTTCACGCAGGCGAGGCCCGGTATGGGCGATGGGCCGCGCGTGAGGCTGTCCAGCACCCCGGCGCTGTCGGGGCCCTTGTCGACATAGTCGCCGATATGCAGCAGCAGCGGCAGGGCGATCGGCCGCGCAGCGAGATCCTCGGTGATCATCGCATAGAGCGCGTCGAGCTTGTCGGAGCAGCCATGGATGTCGCCGATCGCGTAGACCCGACGGTTGTCGGGGATCTTCGCCGGCGCCGTCTCGAACTTCATGCGAGCCCCGCGACGCAGGGCTTCAACTGCGCCCAGGGGCGGGCGCGTTCCAGCGCCGCGGCGACCTGCAGCAGCCGCGCATCCTCCCCGGGCCGGGCGATGAACTGGATCGCCAGCGGCAGCCCGTCCGAGCCGAGGCCGACCGGCAGCGACACCGCGGGGTTGCCGGTCAGGTTGAAGGGCATGGTGTAGGGGTACCAAGCGGCGCGCAGGTTCGGTACGCTCTCGTTGTCGATGGTGATGGGCCCGAAGAAGTCCTGGTCGATCGGCAGGGCGGTGCGCGACAGCGTGGGCATGGCGATGATGTCGGCATCGTGGAACCAGGCCTGCACGGCGCGATAGAGCGTCGTGCGCTGGAAGATGCCCTTGTAGAGTTCCTGCGCGGAATAGCTGGCGACACGGTCCATCTGGCGGACGAAGACCGGGTCCATGATCGCGCGGTGCCGTTCCAGGTGGTGGCCGAACTGCGCCATGCGGTAGCTGCCGTTGACGACGAACCAGACGGCCTCCGGGTTCTCGAAGGGCGTGTCGGTCTCGGCGACCGTGGCGCCGATGCCGGACAGGGCGTCCAGTGCCTCCCCGCAGAGGCGCAGCACGTCCTGCGCAACGCGATCATTCCCAAGGCGCATGCGGAAGCCGATGCGCGTTCCCTCCAGCCGCGCCGGCGCGTCGCG
This sequence comes from Acetobacteraceae bacterium, assembly GCA_027489135.1. Classification (GTDB taxonomy): domain Bacteria; phylum Pseudomonadota; class Alphaproteobacteria; order Acetobacterales; family Acetobacteraceae; genus JAIEOP01. The sequence goes on along the minus strand of JAIYAI010000050.1, from coordinate 173 downwards.
CACGGCCGCCGCGAAGCCGGGCTGCGGCCGGCCGACCGAGAGCGGATCCGCGGCCAGCGGCCCGGCCATGGCGTCCAGCATCAGCGCGGTATCCAGCACCGTCCGCGTCATCGGCGTGACGTAGGAGATGTTGCCGAAGCCGTCCTGCGCCCATTCCTGCGGCACCACGCCGA
>JAIYAI010000747.1 GCA_027489135.1 Acetobacteraceae bacterium | reverse complement strand
ATCATCCCGTGGGTGCCACCGCCACCCGGGCACTCATCCCGTCGCGGCCATCACCTGCTGCACCTGGCGCTGCCAGGCCTCCCAGGCCGCGTCGGCCGCCGCCCCCGCGCGCTCCGCCGCCTGGCTCGCCGCGTTCAGCCGACGCCGTGCCTCCTCCCGCTCCGGTCCCGTGCGGTCATCGGCGGCGGTACGGGCGCGGCCCAGCGCGGCATCGGCCGCGGCATAGGCGCGGATCGCCGTGCTCGCCGCGTCCAGCAGGCGTCGCGCCTCCGCCATGCCGCCGATCACCTGCTCCAGCTTCGCCCGGCCCGGGGCCGTGGCCGGCAGGCGCTCGAGGATCGTGCGCAGCGTCTCCAGCGTGCCCGGCCCGCCGGGCAGGCGCCGCTGCTCGCGCTCGATGTCGATATTGCGCCAGGCCAGCAACATCGGATCGCCCAGCCCCGGGTCCCAGAGCGGGATCTCCGACCGCCCCTCGCGCTCCCAGACGAAGCGCAGCGTGGCGGCCGTGCCGTCCAGCCGCGCCTCGTGCCGCAGCCCGAAATCGCCCTCCGCCGCGACGGCGAATTGCGGCGTGCCGGCGCGGCGGGCCAGGTCCACCAGCAGCAGGCCCTTCGCGCCGCGCGGGTCGATGGCCAGCGCCGTCTCCTCCCGCCGCAGCGTGCCCACCACCACCACGCCACGGCGCGTGTCGATCCGCACCGGCACTTCGCCGGAGGAACTGGCGGAGGACATCTGCACGTCGCGGTCGCGCGCGAAGGCCACCAGGCGCTGCTCCCCGGGTGCCACGGCGCGGATTTCGGCATCGCCGAGCCAGGCGCCCGCCTCCGCCCCCGCCGCGCCATAGACCGCCGCCAGCCCGTCCGGCAGCACATGGCCCGTGGTGTTGCGCAGGCGCACCGCGCTCAGCGGGTTGCGGGCGGAGAGGTCCTGGACCCACCAGGCGCGCTCCGCCGGCACCCCGGCGTCGAGGAAGGGCAGGTTCGCCGTCTCCCCCGCGCGCACCGTTGCCGGCGACGGCAGGGTGAAGGCGACGCGGCCGGCCGAGGAGGCGGTGATCGCCGGTGGCGCCGCGGCCACGGGGGGCGGTGCGGCGGCCGCGCGCGCGGCCCCGGCCTGTTCCATGATGCCCTGCAGGGACCGTTGGGTCGTCATGGGCGCCGGCGCGGCCATCGGCGGCGGCGGTGGCGGCGGCCGCCCGCCGGTATCGGCCGCGACGCGCACCTGCTCCGCCCCGCGCACCGGCAGCACCGGCCGCCCGACCAGGATCGGCGTGTAGAGCGGCTGGGCGTAGCTCGCCGGATTGCCGGAGACGAGGGACAGGCGCACCCCGTCCCAGTCGGCGCCGGACCGATTCTCCACCACCGCCCAGCCCTGCAGCCGCGCTTCCCCTGCCGCCTCCGTCCCCGGCACAATCAGCCGCCAGGACGGCTTCCAGAGCGGCGCGGCAGTGACGGTGGTGACCCCCACCGCGCGCGGCGCCGTCGCACCCGAGAGCCGGATCTCCATCGTCCGGCTGCCCTCGGCGCGGGCCGCAGCCAGCGCTTCCGCCGCCCGGCCGATGCGCGCCGCCAGGGTGGTGTCGGTCAGCCGAATCTCGTCGCCCTCCCGCACCACCAGCAGGCGCAGCCCCTGCGGCGTGACGAGGGAGAGGCGCACGCCGCCGCCCTCTGCCTCCGCCGCCTCGCCGAGGCGCCCCGCGACCCCGGCCGCCTCCACCGCCTGGCCGCGCAGCGCGGAGAGCAGCGCGACGCGGCTGTCGAAATCCCCAGGCGACAGTGGCAGGCCGCGGAAGGCCTCGGCGGCGAGATCCTGCGCCGGCAGGCGCACCCCCTCCACCCTGGCGTTCGGCGCGGCGTCGCGCAGCAGCAGGGTCTTCAGGATGTCGTCCACATCCTCGGTCGGCACGCGCAGCGTCACCGGCGCGTCGGGCGCCAGCGTGCCTCCGCGCTCCACCTGGGCGAGGCCGGCATTGGAGAGCACGACGCTGCGGACGGGCAGTTCGTCAGCTGCCGCCGGCGCGATCAGCGCAGCAAGCAGCAGAGGCAGCGTAACGTTGCAGCGCACGGAAGCGATCTCCTAACCAGTCGCGACACAGGCTAGCATGACCCTCAGGAAGGGCAGGGGAAACGGGCTTGGCGAATGCGGTGCTGACGGCGGTGGGTCACCGGCTGGCGCGCTTCCTCGCGGCGGACGCAAGGGGCGCGGAGCGCGCGACCACCAACAGCCACCTCGCCCTGCTGCGCACCATCCGTCCCGGCGACGTGCTGCTGGTCGAAGGCCACAGCCGCATCTCCGGCGCCATCAAGTACCTGACGCAGTCCACCTGGTCGCATGCCGCGCTGCATGTCGGCCCGATCGAGGGCATGGCGGAACCGGACGGCGAGCCGCATGTGCTGGTGGAGGCTGAGCTCGGCCGCGGCGTCATCTGCTCCCCGCTGTCGCGCTACGCCCATGTGCACACGCGCATCTGCCGCCCCGTCGGGCTGACGGAGACCGACCTTGCCCGGGTGATCGACTACGCGAAGGGCCGCGTGGGCGACGAGTACGATCTGCGCAATGTCTTCGACCTGGCGCGCTTCATGCTGCCCAACCCGCCGGTGCCGCGGCGCTGGCGCCGGCAGATGCTCTCGCTGGGGTCCGGGTCGCCCACGCGGGCGATCTGCTCGACCCTGATCGCCCAGGCCTTCCAGCAGGCCCACTACCCGATCCTGCCGCGGGTCGAGGAACTGCCGTCCGAGGCCGGGGAGATCGCGGCCATCGCGCAATCCCAGCGGGAAGTGCTGCACATCCGGCACCACTCGCTCTACGCGCCGCGCGATT
>JAIYAI010000483.1 GCA_027489135.1 Acetobacteraceae bacterium | reverse complement strand
GTGAGCGCGTCGATGATCTGCTCGTCCTGGCCGGTGCCCAGCGTCGCCACGCAGAAGGCCTGGGTCTCGCCACGGGTGAACAGCGCCGAGCCATGCGCGCGGGGCAGCACGCCGACCTCGGCGACGATCGGGCGGACCGTCTTGGTGTCGCGCCCGTCGATGCGGAGACCCGTGTCGAGGATGTTGTTGCGGACGACGTCGGCCTCGAGTTCCTTGAGCAGGCCCTTCGCCGCGCCGGTATCCAGGCCCTCGGCCTCGAGCGCCGCGAGCACCGCCTTCTTCACCTCACCCACCTTGCCCTGGCGGGAGAGCTTCTCGACCGTCTTGTAGGCCTCGGCCATCTGGCCGCGGCCGAGCTCGGTGATGCGGGCCTTGAGCGCGACCTCGGCGGCGGAGGGCTCGGGCAGGGCCCAGGGCTCCTTCGCCGCGGCCTCGGCCAGCTCGATGATGCCCTGGATCACGGGCTGGAAGCTGCGGTGCCCGAACTCAACGGCGCCAAGCATGATCTCTTCCGAAAGCTCGTGCGCCTCGGACTCCACCATCAGCACGCCCTCGGCCGTGCCGGCCAGCATCAGGTCGAGCTGCGAGGTCTCGCGCTGCGGCTTGGTGGGGTTCAGCACGTACTGCCCGTCGATCCAGCCGACGCGGGCGGCGGCCACGGGGCCGAAGAAGGGAATGCCCGAGAGCGTCAGCGCCGCGGAGCAGCCGACCATGGCCACCACATCGGCCTCGTTCTCGAGGTCATGGGAGAGGACGGTCGCGATCACCTGGACCTCGTTGCGGAATCCATCCGGGAAGAGCGGGCGGATGGGGCGGTCGATGAGGCGGGAGACCAGGGTCTCGTGCTCGGATGGGCGGCCTTCCCGCTTGAAGAAGCCGCCGGGGATCTTGCCGGTGGCGAAGGCCTTCTCCTGGTAGTTCACGGTCAGGGGGAAGAAGTCCTGGCCGGGCTTCACGCTGCGGCTGCCCACCACGGTGCAGAGCACGATGGTGTCGCCGAGCCGGGCCATCACCGCGCCGTCCGCCTGGCGCGCGACCTTGCCGGTCTCCAGCGTCAGGATCTGGCCGCCCCAGGTGATGTCTTTCCGGAAGTAGTTGTCGAACAATGCCGTCGTCCTTCGTGCCACGCGCCTGCTGCGCGGGCCGGGTTGCGGCGCCGGTCCGCAGCCCCCTTGGGGCATGGGCGGACGACACCAGGGTGCGACGCGGTGGGATGCCAGTCAGGCGCGCGACGGGACCCCTCCGGGGCCTTTCGGCGTCTCGGGCGGCATGGGGTGCGGCCCATCGTCGCAGCGATGGGGATATCCGCCCATGTGGCCGGAAACGCCGCGGCTGGTACGTCCAGGTGCCCGGGATCGGATCCGGAAGCCTGGCAAGGGGGCGCGGCGCATCTGCGCTGTCAGCCCGCCGCGGTCGCGGCGGAGACGCGCGGATGCTGTCCGCCTTCCGGCGAACCCCCACGCGTCCGGGCGGTATATGGCAGGATCGGCGGGGAATGCCACGCAATTCTGGCGCGGCGCTCGGTCAGGGCAGCCGCAGCCGGAACAGCCGCGCCCCGGCCGGCAGGTCCGGCACCGCGACGGGATCGAGCCACCCCGGCACCGCGCCCTGCGCCAGCCGCTCGGCCAGCGTCCCCGGGCCACGCGGCTGCCCAGGCTCCGGCGTGCCGGGGCAGAGCAGCAGCCAAGTGGCGCCACGGCGGGCAAGGACGGCGCGCGCGGCCCCGTCCTCCGTCGCGCCGAAGACGGTGTAGGTGTCGGCCATCGCCGCGCCGCCCCGGTGGTAGGGACCGGCGACGGGCCGGAAGCCGCTGCGCCAGGCAAGCTCCGGCCCGGCATTGGTGTCGTTCGCCACGAGCACGGGGTCCTCGGCGGACCAGCGCTCCGGCGCCGGGCGGAACCGGGCCAGGGCGGCGATGATCGCGGGGTCACCGCAGCGGCCGGCATCCGGATCGGCCTCCGCCGCCGCGGTCGCCGCCGCGCCAAGACGGGCGCCGCCGAGCAGCGGCAGGCCGGCGGCAAGCCCGAGCGCGCCCAGGGCGGCGACCACGCGCGGCAGCGCCGGCCAGGGCGCGGCCAAGGCGAGTACCGGCAGCCCCGCCGCCAGCAGGGCCGCCGGCGCGGCGAGGTCCGCCCCGAAGCGCTGATGCCGCCAGGTCGCCACCGCCGTCGCCAGCAGGACGAGGCCCAGCATCGCCGGCAGCGCCGATCGGCCCGCCCTTCGCCATGCCGGCCAGGCCAGCACGAGCGCCGACAGCCCTGCCGGTGCCGGCCCCAGCATGAACAGCGCGTTCCAGCGCGCCGCCGCATCGCCGAGACCGAGAGCCTGCATCTCCTTCACCGCCGGCAGGAACTGCGCGACCGCATCGGCATCGGCGCCGGCGATCGAAGCCTGCAAGGCCCGCGGGTAGAGCAGCAACAGGATGCCGAGCGCGCCCGCGCCAAGCACCGCCCCCGCGACCAGCCGCCGCACCGCCCCAGGCCTGATCCGACCCGCCAGGGCGAAGACCACCGCCGCCAGCAGCGCGATGGCCACATGCTGTTCCGAGACCTTGTCATAGGCGCCCGAGAGCCAGGCAGCGGGTGGATATTCCGCAACGACGCCCAGCGCCGCCATCGCCGCCATGCCGAGCGCCACCCGACGCCCCTGCCCTGCCATGCCGCCGGGCGGCCAGCCGGCATGCCCCTCCAGCACCCAGGCGAGGCCGAAGCCGGCCAGAACCGGCGCGGCGAAGAGCAGGCCCTCCACGCTGACCCAGAGCCCGAAGCCGAGCCAGGCGCCGGCCCATCCTGCGGCGCGCGCATCCGCGGGGTCGCGCAGCGCCCGCAGCGCGGCCCCGAGCGCCAGCACGCCGGCCAGCAGGATCAGCGTGTGATGGTCGCTGCGGCCCGGCGCCGCATAGGACAGCGCCGGCGGCGCCAGCAGCAGGAGCAGCCCCGCCATCGGTGGCCCGAGCCGGGGCCAGAGCGGCCGCGCCGCCCAGGCTGCCGCCACCGCCGCGAGCCAGTGCAGCACGGGACACAGCAATCCGCCGGCGACCAGCACGGCCTGCGCGCGCGGCAGGCCACCCAGGCCGTGCAGCCCCATGGCCGGCAGCAGGATCAGGATGTCGAGGGGCCTGGTCCAGTGCAGCGAGAGGCCGTCCGGCGGCGCCAGCCGCGGCAGCGTCTCCTCGAACCATCCGCCGTCCTGCCAGAGGGCAAGCACGCGGAGGCTGCGGGTCCAGGAATCGGTATCGGCGAGCGCGCCGGTGGCGAGGAAGCCGCCAGGCTGCACGCCGAAGCCGGCATGCAGCACCAGGGCCGCCAGCAGCAGAAAGACGGCGATGACCGGAAGCGGGAGCAGCGCCTCGGGCGCGGTCCCGCCGCCGGTCGTCACGCCGGCAGGCTCAGCGGCGCAGGCCGAGGCGGCCGATCAGCGACTCGTAGCGCTTCTGGTCGTTCTTGCGGACGTAGTCGAGCAGGCCGCGGCGCTGCCCGACCAGCACCAGCAGGCCGCGGCGCGAATGGAAGTCCTTCGCATGGGTCTTCAGGTGTTCGGTGAGGTTCGCGATCCGCTCGGTCAGCAGGGCGACCTGCACTTCCGGGCTGCCGGTGTCACCCGGCTTGGTCGCATATTCCTGGATGAGCGCCGTGCGGCGCTCCGCGGTGATCGACATCGGGACTGTCCCTTCAGGTCGGCCGCGCGGCGCATCCCTGCGCCCCGCGGCTGGGTCCCGGCCCGCCCGTCGACCTTCGCACATGCGCCGCCGCGGCCCCGATGGGCCGCCTGCGGGTGCGCGGAAATCCGGCGAACCGCCCCCGCCAGCGCGCACCAGGCGCCTGGAACCCCGCCCGGGGGTGAGCCCAGGGGCGGAATGGCCCTCGCATCGGGGGCGGCCAGAGCCGGGATGTCGGCCAGCACGGTCGCCACCGGACGCGTGAGGTCCGGAGAGGGGGCCGCGTATGGCCCGGGATCCGGCGGATGTCCAGGGGAAAGGCCGGGGCGCGGCCGGTATCAGGTGGTCAGCCAGCGCTCCGGCTTGAGCAACCCCTCCTCGAGCCGCGCGAGACCCACGAGCCTGCCCGCCGGCATCACCCGCACCAGCCCGCCCTCCGGGTTGGCGGCAGGCGGGATGCGCCCCATGAACTCCACCAGCGAGATCGCCTGGCCGTAGGAGAGGCGCGCCGCCTCGGCCTCCGTCACGTCGAACGCCGGCAGGTCGCCCAGCGCATGCGTCACCGGCAGCAGCAACCCGTCCGAAGGCGGCGGCGCCTCCGGACCCTCGCCCAGGATGGCGGCCAGCGGGATGCCGTCGCTCTCGTGGAAGGGCCCGACCCGCATGCGCCGCAACGCCGTGATGTGGCCGACCGTGCCGACCGCGCGCGCCACGTCGCGGGCGAGGCTGCGCATGTAGACCCCCTTGCCGCTTTCCACGAGGAAGACGGCGGTGTCAGCATCGGGGCGGCTTTCCAACTCGAATCGGTCGACGCGGGCCGGGCGTGGTTCCAGCACCACGGCCTGTCCCTCGCGCGCCAGGTCGTAGGCGCGTTCGCCGCCGACCTTGATGGCGGAATAGGCCGGCGGGATCTGCAGGATGTCGCCGCGGAAGGCGGGCAACG
>JAIYAI010000718.1 GCA_027489135.1 Acetobacteraceae bacterium | reverse complement strand
CGCAGCGTCTGCACCTCGCGCTGCAGCTCGGTATTCGCCAGCGCGTTGGTGACCGTGGTCAGCAGCCGGGCCGCCGGGCAGGGTTTCACGAGGTAGTCGAAGGCGCCGGCCCGCACCGCCTCCACCGCCGTGGCGAGGGAGGCGTTTGCGGTGGCGATGACGACGGCGGGCGGGCTGGCGCGGCTGCGCAGTTCACGCAGGATGTCGAGCCCGTTCATGTCGGGCAGCGAGAGGTCGAGCAGCACGCAGTCGATCACGTTGGCGGCGAGGGCGGCGAAGGCCTCGCGCCCGGTCTCCGCGACCAGGATCCGGTGGCCGAGCGGGCCGAGCTGCGCCCGCCAGGTATGCGCGAGCGACGGGCTGTCCTCGACGATCAGGATGCTGCGCACGGGTCAGCCGCGCGACCGGGCGGCATCCCCGCCGACCATGGCCGTGAAAGCGACCCGCGCCGCCTCGCCGAGCACGGCGATCGTGGCGACGGCCTCGGCCAGCGCCTCCGGGGACGCCGTGGCGGCGGTGGCCTCGAGCCGGCCGGCCGCCTCGGCCAGGCGCTCGGCGCCGATGCTGCGCGCGCAGCCGAGCAGCTGGTGCGCCTGCCGCACCAGGTCCGCCCGCTGCGGTCCGTCCGGTGCCAGGGCCGCGGCGAGGCGTGTGGTCCGGTCGGCGATCTCGGCGGTGACGAGGTCGGCCAACATGGCGAGGTCCTCGGCGGTCATGCTGTCGCGGAGTGCCTCCACCTGGGCGGGATCAAGCGTGGGGGGCGGCTCCCCCGGGGCGGCATCGGGCGTGGGCGGCGGCTCAGGACTGGCCAAGCTGCGTCTCCTCCGGGCTGTGCAGCCGGGCGAGGGTGGCCAGCAGGGCCCCCTGGTCCAGCGGCTTCGCCATGATCTCGTCCATTCCGGCCTCGCGGCAACGCGCCACGACGCTGGCGCCCACCGCGGCGGTCAGGCCGAGGATCGGCGCTGCGCGGTTGGGGCCCTGGCCGGCACGGATGGCGCGAGTCGCGCCCAGCCCGTCCAGCACCGGCATCTGCATGTCCATCAGCACCACGTCGAAGGCCTCGCCATCCGCCCGCTCGACCGCCTCCGCCCCGTTGGCGGCGGCGGTCACCGTCGCCCCCGCGGCCTCCAGCATGCGCGTCAGCACGAAGAGGTTGACCGCGTTGTCCTCGGCGACCAGCACGGAGAGGCCGGCCAGCGGCCGGGCCGCCTGCGCGGCCGGAGCGGGGGACGCTGCCGCCGGGCCGGCGAAGGCGCGGGCCAACGCCTCGCGCAGCTGGGCCGGCAGGCCGCTGCGCGGCAGCAGCGCATCGAAGGTGCCGAAGGCCGGGCCCGGCACCGGACCCTCCCGCCCCGCGAGCAGGATCAGGCGCGGTCGGCCGCCATCCGCCGTGGCGAGCGCGCGCGCGAGCGCCTCGCCCCCATCGGGCGGCAGCAGCGCGTCGATGATCACGCCGTCGAAGCCGCGTCCCGCTGCCGCCGCCCCGGCCAGCGCGGCACGCACCTCCGGGGCGTCCGCCGCCTCCGCCGCCACCGCGCCGAGCCGGTCGAGGCCGGCCGCGATGGCCTGCCGCAGCACGGGCCGCTCCGACGCCACCAGGATGCGCCGGCCCGCGGGCTCCGGCGCGGGGGTCTGCAGGCCCGGGGCGGGGGTCGCGCGGACGACGATGTTGAAGCGGAAGACGCTGCCGCCGCCCGGGCGCGGTTCGGCCGAGATCCCGCCGCCCTCGAGCTGCACCAGGTGCCGGCAGATCGCCAGCCCGAGGCCGGTGCCGGTGAAGCGCTCCGCCCCGGGCCGGGCGGCGCGCGCGAAGGGGTCGAAGAGCATCGGGGCGAGATCTGGGTCGATGCCGATCCCGGTGTCGGCGACGCTGCAGTGCAGGCGCCAGGCATCGGGGCCGGCGCTGCGGTCCGGCAGGGCCGTGACGCCGACGCGGATCCAGCCATGCTCGGTGAACTTCACCGCATTGCCGAGCAGGTTGAGCAGGATCTGGCGGAAGCGCTTCGGCGCGCCGCGCACCCGCGCCGGCAGGCCACTGGCGAAATCGGCCACCAGCTCCACCCCACGGCCATGCGCCAGCGGCGCCAGCAGCTCGATCACCTCCGTGGCCTGCTCCTCGGGCGAGAAATCCTCCCGCTCCGCCTCCGCCTCGCCCGCCTCGAGGCGGGAGAAGTCGAGGATCTCGTTCAGCACGGCCATGAGATGGTTGGCCGAGCTCTGGATGGTGCGCGCGTAGCGCTGCTGCACATGCGTCAGCTCGGTGCCGAGCAGCAGTCCGGTGAGGCCGATCACGCCGGTCATCGGCGTGCGGATCTCGTGGCGCATCGCCGCCAGGAAGTCCTCCTTGGCCTGGGCGGCGGCGAGGGCCTGCGCCTCGCTCCGGGCCAGCCGGCGCCCCTGCCAGAGCAGCGCCAGCAGCGCGAGGACGGCGAGCACCACGACGCTGGTACTGGCGACGAGAAAGATCCGGTCCTGCTCGCGCACCGGCTCGAGCACGCTCCTGCGGTCCTGCGCCACCTCGATGACGATGGGCACCTGCCGCGCCACGGCGAAGCTTGCCGTCATGGCCTGCTCGGCCGCGCCGGTGCCGGAGTAGGAGCCGCTCTCGCGCCGCGGCAGGAAGTCGCGGAACAGCCAGCGCCCGGCATGACGCTGGCCGATGCCCTCCGTCTCCCCGTCCGAGCGCGCGAGCAGCCGCCCGTCGAAGTCCAGCATCCAGACGCTGACGCCGAAGGCCTCCGCCTGGCGCGCCGCGATGGTGGTGAGATAGTCCGGATTGAGCAGCGCGATGGCGACCCAGCCCGGGCGTCCGTCGCGCCCGGCAAGCCGCTGCACGAGGGGAATGCTCCAGCGCCGCCAAGGTCCCTCCGGCGCCGCGTCGGGCTCCGGCAGGCGCCCGGGCAGCGGCGGCAGCAGCCGGACCCCGCCATCGCCGCCGGCCCAGGCGCTGCGGAACAGCTCGGTTGCGCCGAAATCGCGCCCGCGCAGCGCCGGCGCGCTCGAGATCAGAACGCGCCCGTCGCCATCCAGCACCAGAACGGCGCGCAGCTGTGGCATCTCCCGCGCCAGGGCCTCCGTCTCGGGCGAGAGGAGCTGGGCATCGCCCTCGGCGATGCGGGCGCGGATATCGGCCAGGACGACGCCGGTCGCGTCCACGGCGCGGGAGACCTGGTCGGCGAGGCTGGTGGCGAGCGCCTGGGTCAGCCGTTCCGCATCCGTCAAAGCCTGCGCCGCGCGCCGGCTGGACTGCGTGCCATAGGCTAGCGCGAGGACCAGCACGACCAGTATCACCGTCGCCGCCGCGATCGCGGCGGGTGCGAGCAGCCGCTTCGGCGCGGCCGCCGCCCCCGGGCGCGCGGACGAAGACCAGGCATTGCGATCGGGACGGTCCATGAAACCCGCTTACGGGATGGCTACCTTGGTGCTGCTCCTTAGCAGCTTTCTGGCGATGCGAGAGGCGGCATCCCAGCCGGCGCCCGCGCCTGCCGCGCCCCTCTCCGCGCCCCTGGCCCCGCGCCTCGAGGCGATCCGCGGCCGCGGCGCGCTCAATGTCTGCATCTGGCCCGACTATTTCGCCATCAGCTACCGCAACCCGCGCAACGGCCGGCTGGAGGGGATCGACATCGAGATGGCCGAGGCCCTGGCGCGCCGCCTCGGCGTGCGGCTCGACTTCGTCGAGACGAGCTTCGCAGAGTTCATGGACCGGCTGGAGTCGGGGCGCTGCGACATCGCCATGTTCGCGGTGGGCGTGACGCCGCAGCGCGCCGCGCGCATCGCCTTCTCCAACCCCTACCTGGTCAGCCGCGTCTATGGCGTGACCACGCGCGACAACCGCCAGATGCGCGGCTGGGAGGATATCGACCGGCCCGGCGTGGTGGTCGCCGTGGCCGCAGGCACGCTGATGGAGCCGCTGATGCGCCAGAGCCTAAAGCAGGCGGAACTGCTGGTGGTCCGCCCGCCCGCGACGCGGGAGGCGGAGCTGCAGGCCGGCCGCGCCGACGTCTTCATGTCCGACTGGCCCTACACGCGGCGCATGGTGCTGATGCACGACTGGGCGCGGATCATCGAGCCGCCGGGTGCCTTCGGGGAGACACCCTACGCCTATGCCGTGGCCAAGGGCGACCCGGCCTGGCTGGCCGAGGTGAACGCCTTCCTCGAGGCCGCCAAGGCGGACGGCACGCTCGCGCGCGCGGCGACGGCGCACGGCCTCGGGCCGATCCTGGCGCGCTGAGGCCGCGCCGCGGCCCTTGCCCGCGCTGCCGATGTCCATCAGCCTCGGGTGATGCAGCCCGGCAGCCCCGGGGCGTGGACGCCGCGCGGGGGCGCCCCCGTCCGCCGATGATCCACGTTCCGTCCATCCTCTGGGGGGCCGTGGCGATCTCCGTGCTGGCCCAGGTCGCGCTGCTGCGTGCCCAGCGCGACGAGCCGCCGGGCACGGTGCGCCGGATGCTGCTGGCCTGGCAGGGCATGACGGCGGCGGTGCTCGCCGCCTGCGTGCTCTTCGCGCTGCGCGACCGGCTGCCGCCGGAGGTCGTCCTGCCGATCGGCAATGCCCTGGTCCTGCTCGGGCGCGCGCTGCTCTGGGCGGGGCTGCGCGCGCTGCGCGACCGGCCGGCACCGGCCTGGATGGTGCTCGGCGGACCGGTGCTATGGCTTCTGGCCTTCCTGCCGCCCGGGGCCCTTGCCATGACCGGGGCGCGGATCGCGCTGGGCACCCTGATCGCCTCCGCCTACACCCTCCTCGCCCTCGCCGAGGCGCTGCGGGCCCGGCGCGAGCTGGGCCTGCGGTCGCTCGACGAGGTGGTCCTCCTGCTCGCCGGCTTCCTCCTCATCATCGGCATCCGCGCCGTGGAAGCGATTCTGCTGGCGACCCCGACCGGGCCAGGCAGCGGGCCGGTGTCGAGCCTGCTGCTGCTCGTCCTGATCGCCGGCTCGGCCTTCGTCGGGCTTTCCGTCGCCCGGGAGCGCGCGGCGCTGCAGGAGGCCGAGGCGCGGCGCCGTGCGGCGGAACAGGCTGCGAGCGCGGAGCGGCTGGCGCGGGCGATGCTCGAGAATATCGGCCAGGGCGTCGTGATGTGGGACGCGGGCGGCGAGGTGCTCTTCGCCAATGCGGAGGCCTGCCGGCTGCTCGACCTGCCGGCGGAGATGGCGCAGCCCGGACGGCCCGTCGCCGCGGTCTGGGCCTTGCTGGCCGAGCGTGGCGAGTACGGCACCGACCCGGCGGCGCGCGACGCCGTGCTCGCCCGGGTGCGCAGCGCGGCCGGGGACTCGGATGCCTTCGAGCGGACGCGGCCCGACGGGACGGTGCTGGCGGTCCGGACCTTCCGGCTTTCAGACGGGCGCACCGTGCGGACGCTGGCCGATGTCACGGAAAGCCGGCGCACCGCGGCGCGGCTGGCGGCCGCCCAGGCGCGGCTGCAGGCGATCGTGGACAGTCTCGCCGTCGGCATCCTCGCCGTCGACGGCGCGCGGCGGGTGGAGGTGATGAACCGTGCCGCGCGGGAGATGCTGGGCGCGCCGGCGCCGCTCGCCCTGCCCGGGACGCCGGCCGATGCGCTGGTCCGCTGGATGCTCGAGACCGGCCGCTTCGCGGACCTCGGGCCGGAGCAGGCGGCGGCGCTGCAGGCGGGCGGGCGGGTGCGCGACGTGCTCGGCGACCGGACCGAGCGAACCTATCCGGGTGGCCGGATCGTCGAGGTGCTGTCGCACGACCTGCCGGATGGCGGCCGGCTGCGCAGCTTCATCGACATCACCGAGCGCAAGCGCACCGAGGCCGCGCTGATGGCGGCGCGCGACGCGGCCGAGGCGGCGGCGCGGGTGCGGACCGATTTCCTCGCGGTGATGAGCCACGAGATCCGCACGCCGCTGAACGGCATCCTGGGCATCTCGGCCCTGCTGGCCGAGCGGACCGACCTGCCGGCCGATGTCGCGGCGCAGCTGCGCCTGCTGCACGGCTCCGGCGACCACCTGATGGCGCTGCTCGGCGACGTGCTCGACTTCACCAGGCTCGATGCCGGCAGCGTGACGCTGGAGGTGCAGGCCTTCGACCCGGCGGCGGAACTGGCCGGCGTGGCGGAGATGCTGCGGGCGCAGGCGGAGGAGAAGGGGCTGCGGCTGGCGGTGGTGGTCGCGCCGGGCGTGCCGCCGCGGGTGCAGGGCGATGCCGGGCGGGTGCGGCAGGTGCTGCTGAACCTGCTGGGCAATGCGGTGAAGTTCACCGATGCGGGCGGGGTCACGCTCGCGCTCGATGCCCTGCCGGAGGCGACGGGCCGGGTCCGCCTGGCCTTTGCCGTAACCGACACCGGCATCGGCATCCCGGAGGAGGATCTGCCGAAGCTGTTCCAGCCCTTCGCCCAGGCCGATGCCTCGACCGCGCGGCGCTTCGGCGGCTCCGGCCTCGGCCTCGTCATCAGCCGCCGGCTTGCCGAACTGATGCGCGGCGCGATCCGGGTGGAGAGCCGGCGCGGCGCGGGCAGCACCTTCCGCTTCGAGGTGCCCTGCGACCTCCCGGCGGCGGGGCAGGAGGACCCGACGGGCGGACCGGCGGCGCCGGCGCCCGCAGCCAGCCGGCTGCAGGTCCTGCTGGTCGAGGACAATGCGGTGAACCGCTTCGTGGCGACCCGCATGGTCGAGCGCCTGGGGCATGCGGTGACGGCGGTGACCGATGGCGCGAGCGCCGTGCGCGCGGTGCGCGAGGGCGGCTACGACCTGGTGCTGATGGACCTGATGATGCCGGGCATGAGCGGGTTCGACGCCGCCCGGGTGATCCGCGCGCTGCCAGGGCCGCGCGGGCAGGTGGCGATCATCGCCGCCTCGGCCACGGCGACGGCGGAGGCGGAGGCGGCGTGCCGGGCGGCCGGGATGGCCGGGTTGGTCACGAAGCCGCTGACCGTGCACGCCCTGGCGGCGGCCATCGCGCGGTTCGGCGCGGGCGCGACGCCGGAAGCGCCGGGATGCGACGGCCCGCCGATGGCTGCCGCGCCGGCCCCGGAACGCCCGGCGCGGGCGTGCGAAGAGGGCAGAGCGGGTCAGGACGCGGTGGGTTCGGACGCGGTGGGTTCGGACGCGGCGGG
>JAIYAI010000655.1 GCA_027489135.1 Acetobacteraceae bacterium | reverse complement strand
GCTGGCGGCGGCGATCGCTTGGCACACCCTCGCCTGGGTGCTCGGTGCGCTGGAGGTGGCAGGCGTGCTCTGGCTGCTGGGGGTGGAGGTGTCGCTCGCCGATGCGCTGGTGATCGAGGCGCTGAGCCAGGCGCTGCGCAATGCCGGCTTCCTGCTGCCGGGCTCGATCGCGGTGCAGGAAGGTGCGATCGTCGCCTCCGCCGCGCTGGTCGGCGTGCCGCCGGGGCCGGCGCTGGCGCTGGCGCTGGTGCGGCGGGGCCGGGAGGTGGCCTTTGCGCTGCCCGGGCTCGTGGCCTGGCAGCGCGCGGAGCGGCGCGGCGCTACGGCGTGACGGCCCGGCGGCGCATTGCGCAGAGGCCGAGCAGCCCGGCGCCGAAGATGGCGAGGGTGCCGGGCTCCGGCACGGGCAGACCGTCGGTCCGGGCGAAGGTGGTGAAGGCGGTCGCGCCGGGGGCGGTGAACTGGCCCGTGAAGCCGCCGTCGCAGCACCCCTCCAGCCCGTAGAGCACGATGCGGTGATGCCCGGCGTTCAGGGTTCGGGTCACCTGCAGGAGCTGCGCGGTCGCGTTCCAATTGCCACCCCACCAGAGGTCGGTGTTGCGGAAGGCGACGGCCTGACCATCAAGGAAGAGCGCGCCGCCGCGGCCGAAATCGACGCCGAAGCGGAAGCTCCAGGTGCCGGCCTTGGCGGGGTCGACGGTGAAATCCAGGGTGTAGCGATAGGCGATGTTGCTGTTGCTGCCGCGGAAGACGCTCTGGTTCGAGGTGGCGGAGAAGCTGTTGAGGGTGCTGCTGCCGTAGCCGGCCGTCGCCGGGGCGGCGGCGAGGCCGTCGATCAGCGTGCGGTACGCGGCGGCACTGGCGAGCGGCCCGGAGGCCGAGTAGCGGGTGTCGAAGGTGATCAGGCTGGCCTTCCCCGCGCCGGGCAGGGCGAGGCTGGCGGCACCGGCCAGGAGCAGCGCACGGAGCATGCAGATTTCCAGCGGGTTGCGTCTTGCCGCTGGAATATTCGAAAAATAGAAGACCGGTCAAGTAAATTACTACTTTTGCGTGCATGTCGCGGGAGATTTCGGATAAAAATTCCCGCGTTGCGCGAGTCATGTCGTCGAGCGCGCGCATCAGCAGGGGTTGCCAGTCCCGGGGGGGACGGTTGACGCTCCGGCATCCCGCCCATCGGCAAGAGGAACCGCCCATGCCGGCCGAGATCCGCAAGCTTGTCACCCTGCTCGACGAGACCTGGCGCGACATGGGTCGGGCGGTGAGCCCCCCGATCCGCCGCGCCGTCGCCTGCGCCGTGATCAGCAATCCCTTCGCCGGCCGCTACGTCGAGGATCTCGCCGATCTCGTCGCGCAGGGCGAGGAGCTCGGCGCGCTGCTCACCGCCCGGGCGCTCGCCGCGCTCGGCATTCCGGGGACCGAGGTGCATAGCTTCGGCAAGGCGGCGGTGGTGGGCGAGGCCGGCGAACTCGAGCACGCCGCGGCACTGCTGCATCCGCAGATGGGCGCGCCGGTGCGCGCGGCGCTGGCCAAGGGGCCCGCGCTGATTCCCTCGCCCAAGAAGTCGGGCGGCCCAGGGACGCCGATAGACGTGCCGCTCGGGCACAAGGATGCAGCCTTCGTGCGCAGCCACTTCGACGCCATCGAGGCGCGCGTGGCCGATGCGCCGCGCGCGGCGGAGATTCTGGTCTGTGTCGCCTTGACGACAGGCGGCCGGCCACACCCGCGGATCGGCGGGCTGACCGTGGCCGGGATCGAAGGACGCGACGGGCTGCGCTGACCCTCGGCGCCCCAGCGATACGGCGCAGGGGCGCGTCGGGCTGTCGCGTCATCGGCCCGGTTCGCCCGGTGCCCTGCAAAGCCATGCTTTGGCCGGGACCCGGCCTTGCATCCCCGTCGCACCCCAGCCATACAGGCCCGCAACAGCGGGGCTCAGGCCGGACGGTAAAGATGCCGCGGCCGACCCGCCGATCCCTGGGGAGACATGTCGGGGTGGCCAGCGACTACATCCTGGAAACGGAAGGCCTGACCAAGGAATTCCGCGGTTTCGTGGCGGTCAGCGACGTGTCGCTGAAGGTGGCCCGCGGCTCCATCCACGGGCTTATCGGCCCGAACGGCGCCGGCAAGACCACCTGCTTCAACCTGCTCACGAAGTTCCTGCCGCCGACCCGCGGCACGATCCACTACGAGGGGCGGGACATCACGGGCATGAAGCCGGCCGAGGTCGCGCGGCTCGGGCTCGTGCGCAGCTTCCAGATCTCCGCCGTCTTCCCGCACCTGTCCGTGCTCGAGAACGTGCGCGTCGCGCTGCAGCGTCAGCGCGGCGGCAGCTTCGATTTCTGGCGCACCGAGAGCCTGCTGAAGCAGTACGACGAGCGGGCGATGGCGCTGCTTGAGGATGTCGGCCTGACGCCCTGGGCGCGGCTGACCGCGGGCGAGCTGCCCTACGGCCGCAAGCGCGCGCTCGAGATCGCCACGACGCTGGCGATGGACCCGCAGATGATGCTGCTGGACGAACCGACGGCCGGCATGGCGCATGATGACGTCGATCGCATCGTGGCGCTGGTCAAGCGCGTCTCGGCCGGCCGCACCGTGCTGCTCGTCGAGCACAACCTTAAGGTCGTCGCCGGCCTCTGCGACACCATCACCGTGCTGACCCGCGGCCGCGTGCTGGCCGAGGGCGACTACGGGACCGTGGCCAAGAACCCGGAGGTCATCGCCGCCTATCTCGGCACCGAGGCGCATACGGTCACCGAAGGAGTTCCGGCCTGATGTCCGAAGTGCTGGAGAGGAACCGCGCGGCGTCGACCGGCGGCGCGCTGCTGGAGATCAAGGGGCTCGAGGCCTGGTACGGCGAGAGCCACATCCTGCACGGCGTCGACATCGAGGTGCGCGAAGGCGAGGTGGTCACGCTCCTCGGCCGCAACGGCGCCGGCAAGACGACGACACTCCGCTCCGTCATGGGGCTGGTCGGGCGGCGTGCGGGCAGCATCCGTTTCCAGGGGCGCGAGACGATCCGCGAGCGCTCCGACCTCGTCGCGCGCATGGGCATCGCCTATTGCCCCGAGGAGCGTGGCATCTTCGCCTCCCTCAACGTGACCGAGAACCTGCTGCTGCCGCCCGTGGTGCAGCCCGGTGGGCTCGACCTCGATGAGATCTACCAACTCTTCCCGAACCTGAAGGAACGCGCGAACAGCCAGGGCACCAAGCTGTCGGGCGGCGAGCAGCAGATGCTGGCGATCGCGCGCATCCTGCGCACGGGGGCGAAGCTGCTGTTGCTCGACGAGCCGTCGGAAGGCCTCGCGCCGGTGATCGTGCAGCAGATCGGCCGTACCATTCGAGAGTTGAAGAACCGCGGCTTCACCGTGCTGCTGGTCGAGCAGAATTTCCGCTTCGCCCAGACCGTCGCGGACCGCCACTACGTGGTCGAGCACGGGCGGGTCGTCGACATGGTGCGCAACGAGGACCTCGCCGCATCGATGGATCGCCTGCACGCCTATCTCGGCGTCTGACGGCCGCATCCGCGCCCGCGCGGCGCATCATCCGGCGTCCGAAGGACGCCCAACGCAGGGCCGCCGCCCGAATGCGGCCCGCCTCGCTATCAGGGAAAAGGAACGGCTATGAGCGGATCGGATCTGTCGCGTCGCGGGACGCTGAAGGCCCTGGCGGGCGTCGCCACGGCGGGCGCCGGCCTCGGCGGCCTGCCGTATCGCAGCGCCCGCGCCCAGGCGGCGAACACCATCAAGATCGCGCTGCTGACCGACATGGCCGGGCAGTACAAGGACGTCAGCGGTCCGACGGAGCTTGCCTGCGTGAAGCAGGCCGCGGCCGAGTTCGCCAACCGCGGCTTCAACATCGAGGTCCTGGCAGGCGACAACCAGAACAAGCCCGATGTCGGGTCCAACCTGACCCGCGCGTGGATCGACCGCGACGGCGTCGACGTGATCGTCGATGGCGGCGCGTCCTCGGTGGCGCTGGCGGTGAACGAGATCATCAGGGACCGCAACAAGGTCTACCTGAACAGCACCTCCGCCACGTCGGACCTGACCGGCAAGGCCTGCTCGCCGAACACGGTGCACTGGACCTACGACACCTGGAACGTCTCGAAGTCCACCGCCTCCGCCATGGTGAAGGCGGGCGGCGACACCTGGTTCTTCCTGACCGCGGACTACGCCTTCGGCCATGCGCTGGAGCGCGACACCATGGCCTTCGTGCGCGGCTCGGGTGGGCGCGTGGTGGGGCAGGTGCGCACGCCCTTCCCGGATTTCGTCGACTTCTCCGCCTTCCTGGTGCAGGCGCAGGCGTCGCGCGCGAAGGTGATCGGCCTGGCGAACGCCGGCACGGACACCATCAACTGCATCAAGCAGGCCGCCGAGTTCGGGCTGACGCGCCGCGGCGTGAAACTCGCCTCGCTGCTGATGCACCTGCCCGTGGTCGCGGCGATCGGCCTGCCCACCGCGCAGGGGCTGGTCTGCACGGAAACCTTCTACTGGGATCTCAACGACCGCACCCGCCGCTTCACCGCGAAGATGCGCCCGCAGGTCAGCGTGCCACTCTGCATGAACCATGCCGGCGGCTATGCCAGCGTGCTGCACTACCTGAAGGTCGTGGCCGACATGGGCGTGGCGCAGGCCAAGGCGTCGGGCGTCGAGGCGGTGAACCGCATGAAGGCGATGCCCTGCGACGACGACTGCTTCGGCCAGGGCATCATCCGCCAGGACGGCCGCAAGCTGCACGACAGCTACCTCTTCGAGGTGAAGAAGCCCGAGGAGAGCAGCGGCGGCTGGGACTACTACAAGCTGATCGGCACCACCCCGGCGAACGAGGCCTTCCGGCCGATGTCCGAAGGTGGCTGCCCGCTGGTACGGACCTGACAAGAACGAAGACGGAGGCTTCCCGATGACGCTCAATCGCCGCGGCTTGATCGCTGGCGCCGCCGCCGCGCCGATCCTGGGCGGCCTGCCCTTCCGCCGCGCCCGCGCGCAGGCGGCGAACACGATCAAGATCGGCGTGCTGACCGACATGTCGGGCACCTTCCGCGACATCAACGGCCCGGTCACGGTCGCCTGCGCCCGCCTTGCGGCGCAGGAGTTCGGCAACCGCGGCTTCGAGATCGAGATCCTGACCGCCGACCACCAGAACAAGCCCGACGTCGCCGTCAACATCGCACGGCAGTGGTTCGACCGCGACGGCGTCGACATGGTGCTGAGCCTCGCCGCGTCCTCGGTGGCTCTGGCGGTCGCGGACTTCACGCGGGAGCGCAACAAGGTCTGCATCCCGACCTCGACCGCGACCTCGGACATGACGGGCAGGAACTGCACGCCCAACACCGTGCACTGGGTCTACGACACCTGGATGCTGGCGAAGTCGACCGGCGCGGCGACGGTGCGGGCGGGCGGCGACACCTGGTTCTTCCTGACCGCCGACTATGCCTTCGGCCATGCGCTGGAGCGGGATACCGGCAACTTCGTCCGCGCCGCCGGCGGGCGGGTGGTCGGCAACGTGCGCACGCCCTTCCCGGGTACGACCGATTTCTCCTCCTTCCTGCTGCAGGCGCAGGCCAGCCGCGCCAAGGTGGTCGGCCTGGCGAATGCCGGCAACGACACGATCAACAGCATCAAGCAGGCCGCAGAGTTCGGACTGACGCGGCGCGGCGTGAAGCTGGCCTCGATGTTGATGTTCGTGACCGACGTGCACGCGCTCGGGCTGAACACGGCGCAGGGCCTGGTCTGCACCGAGACCTTCTACTGGGACCTCAACGACCGCACCCGCGCCTTCGCTCGCCGCGCCCGTGCTGTGGCCGGCCAGGTGCCGATCGCGATGAGCCATGCCGGCGACTACTCCGGGACGCTGCACTACCTCAAGGCGGTGGCCGATCTGGGCGTTGCAGCGGCGAAGGCCGATGGCCGCGCCACTGTCGCGCGGATGAAGGCGATGCCGACCGACGACGACGCCTTCGGCCGCGGTACCATCCGCGAGGATGGCCGCAAGATGCACCCGGCCTATCTCTTCGAGGTGAAGAAGCCCGAGGAGAGCACGGGGCCCTTCGACTACTACAAGCTGCTGCAGACCACCCCGGCGGAGGAGGCCTTCCGGCCGCTGTCCGAGGGTGGCTGCCCGCTGATCCGAAGCTGACGGCGGGGCAAGACATCCGCTACCGCGTGGCTCCTGCGGGGGAGGGGGAGCCGCGCTTCTTGGACGAAAGGAACGTCATGACCATCGACCGCCGCGCCCTGCTCACGGGCGCCGCAGCCACCCCGCTCCTCGGTGCCCTGCCGTGGCGCCCCGCCCGGGCGCAGCAGAACGTCATCAAGATCGGCGTGCTGAACGACCAGTCCGGCATGTACCGCGACATCTCCGGCCAGACCTCGGTCGCCTGCGCCCGCCAGGCCGTGGCCGATTTCGGGCCGCGCGGCTTCACCGTGGAGATCCTGGCGGCCGACCACCAGAACAAGCCGGATGTCGGGGTCAACATCGCCCGCCAGTGGATCGACCGCGACGGCGTCGACATGCTGCTCGACGTCACGACCTCCTCGGTCGCGCTGGCGGTGAACGACATCTGCCGCGAGAAGAACAAGGTCCACCTGAACTGCTCGGCGGCGACCTCCGACCTGACCGGCCGCGCCTGCTCCCCCAACACGGTGCACTGGACCTACGATACCTACATGTGCGCGAAGTCGACCGGCGGCGCGATGGTGCGCGCGGGCGGCGACTCCTGGTTCTTCATCACGGCCGACTACGCCTTCGGCCATGCGCTGGAGCGGGATACCGGCAACTTCGTCCGCGCCGCGGGCGGGCGCGTGATGGGCAATGTCCGCACGCCCTTCCCGGGGACTTCCGACTTCTCCTCCTTCCTGGTGCAGGCGCAGGCGTCGCGCGCCAAGGTGATCGGATTGGCCAATGCCGGCACCGACACGACCAACTGCATCAAGCAGGCGGCCGAGTTCGGCATCACCCGGCGCGGGACGAAGATCGCCTCGCTGCTGATGTTCATCAACGACGTCCATTCGCTCGGCCTGAACACCGCGCAGGGGCTGGTCTGCTCCGAGACCTTCTACTGGGACCTGAACGAGCGCACGCGGCGCTTCACCAGCAAGGTTCGCAGCGCCATCACGCCGAACATGCCGGCGATGACCCATGCCGGCGCCTATGGCGCGACGCTGCACTATCTGAAGGCGGTGCAGGATCTCGGCATCGCGGCGGCCAAGGCCTCGGGCGTCGATGCGGTGAACCGCATGAAGGCGCTGCCCTGCGACGACGACGCCTTCGGCGAGGGCACGATCCGCGCCGATGGCCGCAAGCTGCACCCGGCCTACCTCTTCGAGGTGAAGACACCGGCCGAGAGCCGCGGCCCCTGGGACTACTACAAGCTGCTGCAGACCACGTCCGGCGAGGAGGCCTTCCGCCCTCTGGCCGATGGCGGCTGCCCGCTGGTGCGGAGCTGACCTGATACCCTGGCCCGGCGCCCCGCGCCGGGTCCCCTGGATTTCAAGCTGGAGACTGGACTGATGGATCTCTCCCGTCGCGCGCTGCTGGGGACCGGTGCGGTCGCCACCTTCGCCACTGCCGTGCCGCGCCTGAGCCGCGCACAGGCCGCGAACACCATCCGCATCGGCGTCATGACCGACATGTCGGGCATGTACCGCGACAACACGGGCCCGACCTCGGTCGCCTGCGCCCGCCTCGCGGCGCAGGAGTTCGGCAATTCCCGTGGCTTCAATGTCGAGGTGCTCGAGGCCGACCACCAGAACAAGCCCGATGTCGGCGCCAACCTGGCGCGGCAGTGGTACGACCAGGGCGTCGACATGATCCTCGACGTGCCGACCTCCTCGGTCGGCCTCGCGGTCAATCAGGTCGCGCGCGAGAAGAACAAGGCCTACGTCAATGTGGGCTCCGCCACCGCCGATCTGACCGGCGCGCAGTGCAGCCCGACCACGGTGCACTTCGCCTACGACACCTGGATGCTGGCGAAGTCGAACGGCGGCGCCACGGTGCGCGCCGGCGGCGACACCTGGTTCTTCATCACGGCTGACTACGCCTTCGGCCATGCGCTGGAGCGGGACACGATGAACTTCGTCCGCGCCTCCGGCGGCCGGGTGCTCGGCAATGTCCGCACGCCCTTCCCGGGCACCACGGATTTCTCCTCCTTCCTCGTGCAGGCGCAGGCCAGCCGCGCCAAGGTGATCGGCCTGGCGAACGCCGGCGCCGACACCCAGACCTGCGTGAAGCAGGCCGCCGAGTTCGGCCTGACGCGGCGCGGCATCAAGCTCGCCTCGCTGCTGCTCTTCATCAACGACGTCCATGGCCTCGGCCTGCAGACGGCGCAGGGCCTGACCTGCACCGAGACCTTCTACTGGGACATGAACGACAGGACGCGCGCCTTCACTCGCCGCGTCATCCAGCGCACGCCGACCAACTACCCGAACATGATCCATGCGGGCTGCTATTCCGGCACGCTGCACTTCCTCAAGGCGGTGGCCGAGATGGGCCTGCCCGCGGCGAAGGCCAGCGGTGTCGAGATCATCAACCGCATGAAGGCCATGCCGACCGATGACGAGGCCTTCGGCCCCGGCACGATCCGCGTGGACGGCCGCCGCATCATCCCCTCCTACCTCTTCGAGGTGAAGAAGCCCGAGGAGAGCACGAAGCCCTGGGACTACCTGAAGCTCGCCCAGACCACGCCGGCCGCAGAGGCGTTCCGCCCGCTCGCCGACGGCGGCTGCCCGCTGGTCCGTTCCTGATCCGCCCATAGCGACGACGAGGACACCGCCATGACCGACGCTGCCCCCACCCGCCGCAAACTCCTCGCCACCGCCGGTGTGGCCGTTGGCGCCAGCCTGATGCCGATGGTGCCGAAGCTGTCGAAGGCGCAGGCCGCCAACACCATCCGCATCGGCGTGCTGAACGACCAGTCCGGCATCTACAGCTACCTCGCCGGCGTCGACGGCGTGGCGATGGCGCAGGCCGCGGCGGCGGAGTTCGGCAACCGCGGCTTCACGGTCGAGATCCTCTCGGCCGACCACCAGAACAAGCCGGATGTCGGGGTCAACATCGCCCGCCAGTGGATCGACCGCGACGGCGTCGAGATGATCATCGACGTCCCCACCTCCTCGGTCGGCCTTGCGGTCAACCAGGTGATGCGGGAGAAGAACAAGGTCTACGTGAACGTCGGCTCCGCCACCTCGGACCTGACCGGCGCCCAGTGCAGCCCGAACACGGTGCACTGGGTCTACGACACCTACATGCTGGCCAAGTCGACGGGCGGCGCGACCGTGCGTGCCGGCGGCGATACCTGGTTCTTCATCACCGCGGACTACGCCTTCGGCCATGCGCTGGAGCGTGACACCAAGCGCTTCGTCGAGGCCGCGGGCGGACGCGTGCTCGGCCAGGTGCGCACGCCCTTCCCGGGCACCTCGGACTTCTCCTCCTTCCTGGTGCAGGCGCAGGCGTCGCGCGCCAAGGTGATCGGCCTGGCGAACGCCGGCGGCGACACCACCAACTGCATCAAGCAGGCCGCCGAGTTCGGCCTGACCCGGCGCGGCGTGAAGCTCGCCGCACTGCTGATGTTCGTCCAGGATGTCGGCGCTCTCGGCCTGCAGACGGCGCAGGGCCTGGTGATGACGGAAAGCTTCTACTGGGACCTGAACGACCGCACCCGCGCCTTCACCCAGAAGGTGCGCGGCCGCCTGCAGCGCAACGGCGTGCCCAACATGGTCACCGCCGGCAACTACTCCGGCACCCTGCACTACCTGAAGACGGTCGCCGAGATGGGCGTCGCCCAGGCCAGGGTCAGCGGCGTCGAGACCGTCAACAAGATGAAGGCGATGCCGGTGGAGGACGAGGCCTTCGGCCGCAGCACCATCCGCCCCGACGGCCGCCGCCTCATCCCCTCCTACCTCTTCGAGGTGAAGAAGCCCGAGGAGAGCAAGGGGCCCTGGGACTTCCTCAAGTTGCTGCAGACCACCCCGGCCGACGAGGCCTTCCGGCCGATGGCCGAGGGCGGCTGCAGCCTGGTGCGCAGCTGACTTGACCCTGTGACGGGCCGCCCGCGCCACGGGCGGCCCAAGCCACGCCAAGGACCGCCATGGACGAGATATTCGGCATCCCCACCCCGCTGCTCTTCGGGCAGCTGCTGCTGGGCCTGATCAACGGGGCCTTCTACGCGATGCTGTCGCTCGGCCTCGCGATCATCTTCGGCCTGCTCAACATCATCAACTTCACGCATGGCGCCCAGTTCATGATGGGCGCCTTCGTGGCCTGGATGCTGCTGAGCCTCGGCAGCGCCGATGCCGCGCGCATCGGCCTCGTGCTGATGCTCACGCCGCTGGTGCTGCTGCTGCTCGACTGGCTGTGGATGCGATTGCGCCTGGCGCAGCCGGTCCGCCTCGCCCTCGGCGTGGTGGTGGCGGCGGCCTGGGGTGGCTCCGTCGTCATGGAAGGCGGCGGGCCGGTCGCCGCGATCCTGGGCGCGATCTTCCCGCAGGGGCTGTCCTACTGGTGGGCGCTGGTCATCGGCCCGATCATCGTCGGCGCCTCGGGCGTGCTGCTCGAGCGGCTGATGATCGCGCAGCTCTACAAGCTGGACCACCTTTACGGGCTGCTGCTGACCTTCGGCGTCGGTCTGATCATCGAGGGCATCTTCCGCAACGAGTTCGGCTCATCCGGCCTGCCGTACCGGATCCCGGCGGAGCTCTCGGGCGCATGGGACCTCGGCTTCATGTTCATGCCGATCTACCGCGGCTGGGTCGTGTTGGCGGCGCTGATCCTCTGCCTCGCCACCTGGCTGGTGATCGAGAAGACCCGCCTCGGCGCCTATCTCCGCGCCGCGACGGAACGGGCGGAGCTCGTCCAGGCCTTCGGGATCAACGTGCCCCTGATGATCACCCTGACCTATGGCGCCGGCGTTGCGCTGGCGGCGGTGGGCGGTGTGCTGGCCGCGCCGATCTACTCGGTGAACCCGCAGATGGGCACGAACCTGATCATCGTGGTCTTCGCCGTCGTCGTCATCGGCGGCATGGGCTCGATCCTCGGGTCGGTCCCGGTCGGCTTCGGCCTCGGCGTGGTGGAGGGCCTGACCAAGGTCTTCTGGCCCGAGGCTTCGGCGACCGTCATCTTCGTCATCATGGCCATCGTGCTGCTGACGCGGCCCGCCGGCCTCTT
>JAIYAI010000572.1 GCA_027489135.1 Acetobacteraceae bacterium | reverse complement strand
CGGACAATGGCGACGGCACCATCACTTTCGACTCGCTCGACTACCCGATCCCCGGCCCGATCCCCGGCGGCTTCACCGTCCCGCTCGACACCTTCGAGCGCATCACCTTCGCCAAGCCGACCACCAGCCTGACGGTCAACCTCGGCAAGAGCGAGCTCGGCGGCAAGGAACTGCCGATCTTCTCGCGCGACGACCTTGTCGTGAACACGCTGAACCTCGCCGGCGTCGACCTGATCTTCGACGGCCAGGCTGGCGGCGACACCGTCACTTTCACCGGCCCCGTCACCATCCGCGACCTCACCGTGACGAACACGGAGACGGTGAAGTTCCCCGGCACCTTCAACGCCCGCGCCATCACCGTGACCGCCACCGCCGGCGGCGACGCCGCGGGCGACGGCGAGATCACCGGCGGGGCGATCTTCGCCGGCGCCGGCACGGCGATCGACCTCACCGGCGGCACCATCGTCGCCACGGGGGCGGTGGCGCTCGCCGCCACTTCCAGCGCCAACGTCCTGCAGAGCCAGTTCACCCTCGGCGCGCTCGAGAGTTCGCTGGCCTTCGTCCAGCCCAGTGCCGTCATCACCTTCGACAACACCACGCTGTCCGCCGCCAGCCTGACCGCCACCGCGACCATCACCGTCACCGTCGCCACCAAGACCGACGCGACGGGCGCCGATATCGATGCCGGCAAGGATGCCGCCGTCACGGCCATCGCCATCGCCAGCACCGCCGACGTCACCGTCAAGGGTACGTCGAATCTGCAGGTCTCGGGCGCCGTCGCGCTGGGCGCCGTCACCAACCTGACCGTGAACTCCATCGCCGATGGCGCGGCCGTGGCCGGCGCCAAGGGCGGCGCGGTCTCGACCACCGTCGTCGAATCGACCACCCGCGCGACCGTCGCCGGCACCGCCAGCATCGGCGCGCTGGCCGGCAACACGCCGGATTCCGTCGCCGTCACCGCCACCCTGAACAGCACCGTCCAGACCCAGGCGATCTCGACCCAGGGCGGCGCCACGAATCCCGCGGCACCGACCGCCGGCACCAACGCCCTCGGCACCGCCGGCGCTGGCACCGCGCAGGGCGCCGTCACCTTCGCCGCCGCCGTCGCCGTCTCGACCTATCGTCCGGTGACGGAGGCGATCTTCTCCTCCTCCGGCAATGTCGCGACCGCCGGCGCCTTCACCCTCGCCGCCACCTCGACCGACAGCGTCACCACCACCGCGGATGGCCGCACCACCAGCGCGGGCTCGACCGGCGTCGGCGTCGCCGTCGCCTTTGGCCTGGTCGATGCCACGGTCCGCGCCGCGGTGGAGGATGCCGGCAGCCTGACCGCCGCCGGCGGCGTCGCCGTCAATGCGACGATGAATGCCGGCAACACCTTCGCGCTGCATGCGCTCTCCGGTGTCGGTGCCACGTCGCAGGTCGGCTTCGCCGGTGCCCTCTCGATCCACATCGTCAAGACGACGGTCGAGGCGCTGCTGCGCAACGGCGCCGGCGGCGGCGTGGCCCTGAACAATGGCGACCTGGCGCTGACCGCCAATTCGACCGTGAAGGTCGACACCACCGCCCTGCCGGACCAGGACCCGGTGACGGGATCGAGCCTCGGTGTCGGCGCCTCCGTCGCGCTGGCGATCATCGACAACCAGACCCGCGCCTCCGTCGCGGACAACGCGGTGGTCACCGGCGCCCGCGCGCTGACGCTTTCGGCCACCGCCGATCTCGACGCCATCACCAAGGCCGAGGGCGGCGCTGACGCGACCGGGTCCTCGACCACCGTCATCACGCCCGTCGTGGCGATGACCTTCGTCTTCGACGATACCGACGCCGCGATCGGCACCGGCGGCCTGAGCACGCTGTCCGGCAATCTCGGCCTCACCGTCAGCCGCGACAGCACGGTCGACACCCAGGCGAAGGGCGACGCCAAGGGCAACAACGCCACCTTCGGCGCCGCCTTCGCCATGAACTACGTGGACGAGACCGCGACCGCTCGCCTGCTGCGCAGCACGACCACGACGGGCGGCGCCGTGGCGCTGGCGACGACGGGCCTGTTCCGCGACCGTGCGCTCGCCACTGCCAGCACCTCCGGCGCGAAGTCCAACGGGCCGCAGGCGCAGGGCGTGAACAACCAGTCCGGCGCGCAGACCGGCTTCGGCCAGAACCAGGCCAACGCGAACGGCGTCAATGCCGCCGGCGTCGGAACGGCGCCGAGCGCCTCGAACGGCGATGGCTCGGTCTCCGTCGCCGCCGGCATCGCGCTCAGCTTCGGCCAGCAGCAGGTGCGGACCGTGCTGGGGCCGGCAACGGCGATCACGGCCGATCGCACGGTATCACTCACGGCCAAGTCGAACGCCGACAGCCTCGCCTCGGCGGATGGCCGTGCCTCGGCCGGCAAGAGCGCCACGGTCGGCGCCGGCGTCGCGCTCAACTCGGCCAACATCGTCACCGACGCCAATACCGGCACCAGCACGATCACCGCGGACGGCATCACCCTCGATGTCGGCATGGTGGAGCGCAGCAACGCCATCACGCCGAAGTCGCGGCCGCTGCTGTCCACGGCCGACGAGACCATCGAGATCGGCGCGAACGAACTGTCCACCGGCGATACGGTGACCTATGCGACGGGCGGCGGCACGGCGATCGGCGGCCTGACCAACAATACCCAGTACTTCGTCATCAAGTCCGGCAGCGACAAGATCAAGCTCGCCACCAGCGCCGCCAACGCGACGGCGGGGACCGCGATCGACCTCACCTCGGTCGGCGCCGGTACGAAGCACACGCTCACGCCGACGGGCGGGAAGAAGATCACCTTCGACCCGACCAGCAGCCTCTTCAGCCTCGATCCCGGCAATACCGCGCAATTCCGCACCGGCGACGCAGTCACCTACGATGCCGGCGGCGGCACCGCGGTCGGCGGCCTGACCAGCGGCACGGTCTACTTCGTCGCGCTCGACGACAAGGGCGGCCTCGCGCTTGCAAAGACCCGCGACGATGCCTTCGCCGGCAAGACCATCACGCTGACCAGCGTCGGCACCGGTACCGGCCATGTGCTGCGCGAATCGGAGCATGCCGCCTCCGCGACCGCGGTCTCGGGCGCCAGCGGTGGCAAGCTCGGCATTGCCGGGTCCTTCGCGATCACCGTCTTCGAGGCGAACGCCGCGGCGCGGGCGACCGACGGATCGACCCTCGTGCTGCGCGACGGCGGCGATGCCGCGACCACGGTGGGGGCGCTGACCATCGGCGCGACATCGGCCGCCTTCACGGGGGCCGAGGCCGAGGCCGGGCAGTCCGGCGGCAAGACCTTCGGGATGGGCGCGAGCTTCGCGCTCGCCATCAGCGACCACACCACCCGGGCGTCCATCGATGCGGCGACGGTGCAGGGCGTGGGTCCCGCGAAGCCGGGCGCGATCACGGTCAACGCCGACGGCGCCTACGCCATGCATGCCGATGCGACGGGCGGTGCGGAGGGCGGCATCGGCCTGCTGCCGGCCGCGGCGATCTCCATGGCGATGAACCGGACCGATGCGCTGGTGGGCGCCGGCACCGGCCTCGACATCACCGGCGATCTCGGCATCACCGCGACGCATCGCGGCGACTCCGCCAGCATCGTGACCGGCGCGGTGAAGGGCTCGAAGCTCGCGCTCGGCATCTCCTTCGCGCTGACGGTGGCGGAGGACGACGTCGCCGCCTCCCTCCTGCGCAGCGTCAAGAGCAGCGGCGGCGGCGTCGCCCTGCTGGCGAACGGCGCCGGCGCGACCCGCGCCAGCGCCACGGCCTCGGCAGCCGGCGCGAAGGAAGACGACGGCAGCACGCCCAACGGGGTCAACAACACCTCGAACGGCCAGCTCGGCAGCGCCAACTCGCAGGCGGCGAGCCGGACACGGTCGGGCAACCAGTCGAATTCGAGCGCGACGCCGGATGCGTCGAGTTCCGACGGCCCGATCAGCGTCGCCGCGGCGATTGCCATCGACATGGGCCATCTCTCCGCGACGGCGCTGGTCGATGGCGGGGTGACGATCGATATCGACCGCGCCCTCTCCGTCACCGCCGGAGGCAATATCGATGCCGATGCGAAGGCGGATGGCAGCGCCAGCAAGGGCGGAACCGCGAGCATCGGCGCGGCGGTCGCGCTGACCTTCGCCGACGGCACGGTCCGTGCCCGGATCGAGGATGCGACCGTGACAGCGGACGGCGTCACCGTCGCCGCCGGCATCTTCGACCCCGGCAACGACAACCGCCAGGTCCTGGGGGCGAGCGCAACCTCGGGCGCCAGTGGCGGCAATCTCGGCGTCGCAGGGTCCTTCGCCTACAACCGCGGTGTCCTGCTGACCGAGGCGACGCTCGGCGCCGGCGTCTCCATCACCACCTTCGACGGCGGCGACCAGGGCAACGCCCGTGGCGACACCAGCGTCACCGCCGACAGCACCAGCCGCGCCACCCTCGCCGCCAAGGCGCTCGAGGAGAGGGGCGACAAGAACAAGGACGGCAAGGCGAAGAGCAGCCTGGGCTTCGGCGCCTCGGTCGGCATCAACGCCGTCGACGCCGATGTGGTCGCAGCCGTCGAGACCGGTGCCGACATCGTCGATTCGCGCAACCTCACCGTCTCCGCCAAGGGCGTCGCCGACATGTCGACGGACGTCACCGGCGGTGCGGCTGGCGGCACCGCGTTCACGCCCGTGGTGGCCATCTCCGTCGCCAAGAACACGGTCAGCGCCTCGATCGAGACCGGCAACCTGATCAACATCCGCGGCGCGCTCTCGGTCGATGCCGATCTTGATGCGGAGACGCTGACGAAGGCCTCCGGCGGGACCGAGGCGACGAGTGCGGCGATCGGCCCCTCCTTCGCGCTGACCATCGCCGAGGACACGGCTGAGGCCATCGTCGCCCGCAGCATCACCGCCGGTGGCGCGGTGGCGGTCGCCGCGCGCACCCTCTCGACCGCGCGGACGGACGCGAAATCCTCAGCTTCCGGCGCCAAGCAGGACGACGGCACCAACGGCACGGCCGACGACAACGGCACGCAGCAGCGCACCGATGCCGGCGTCGGCCAGGCCAATGCCAAGAGCGGCGGCACCGGCACGGCCTCCGGCCCGAACACGAATACGTCCGACGGGGCGCTGAGCGTCGCCGCGGCTATCAGCATCAACCTCTCGACCCCGAAGGCGATCGCGCTCGTCGCCGGCGCGCCCGGCACGCCCATCACCATCCAGTCCGGCCGCGACGTCAGCGTGCATGCCGAGGCGAACGCGGATTCCACGGCGACGGCCGATGGCGGGGCGACGACCAGCGGCGACGCCGCTGCCATCGGCGCCGGCATCGCGGTGAACCATGGCGACCTGACCAACCGCGCCCGGATCGCCGACGCCGCCGTGACCGCGGACGGCGTGACGGTCGAGGCGGTGATGGCCGACCGCAAGGTGAAGATCGCCTCGGCGCAGTTGACGGCGGTGGACGTTGCGACGGACACCATCTTCGTCGGCGCGCAGGACGGGCTGAAGACCGGCGAGAAGGTCACCTATTCCCGCACCGGCGGGTCGAACATCGGCGGGCTGACCAACAACAAGGACTATTTCGTCATCGTCGTCGATGACGATCAGATCAAGCTGGCCAAGACCAAGGCCGATGCCCTGAACGGCAAGGCGATCAACCTCACCAGCCTCGGCACCGGCACCACGCACAAGCTGGCCCGGCCCGAGACGGCGGGTGATGACGACATCACCTTCGACCCCAACGCGACGCGCTTCGAGATCGCGCTGGCGGCGCCGGAGGGCATGACCACCGGCACGGAGGTCGTCTACGACAATGGTGGCGGCGCCGATATCGGCGGCCTGGTCGATGGCACGACCTATTTCACCATCGTCCGGCATGACGGGCAACTGCGCCTGGCGGCGACGCGGGACGATGCGCTCTCCGGCAACGCCATCGCCATCACCAGCGTCGGCACCGGCACGGGCCACTCCATCACCGAGGCGAGCCACGACAGCGAGGCCTGGGCGCGCTCCGGCGCGGGCGGCGGCAAGTACGGCGTGGCGGGTTCGGTCGCCATCAACATCAGCGGTGGCGACACGACGGCGACGTTGGGCAGCGGCGCCACCCTGACCATCGCCGATGGCGGCGATGTCGGCACGGACAAGGGGGCGGTGACGGTCGCGGCCGATGCGCGGTCGATGACCTACAGCCGCGCTTTCCCCAACCAGAGCGCGCAGGGAAAATCCCTCGGCCTCGGCCTGTCCTTCGCCATCACCGTCGCGGAGTACGACACGGGTGCGCTGCTCGCCGCCGGGGCCGACGTGGCCGGCGCGCTCGATCTCGGCGTGACGGCCCTTGGCGACCACGGCACGGCCGCCTTCGCCCAGGCCGGCGCCTCCGCGCCGTCCACCAAGGGCACGGCGATCGGCGGGGCGGTCGCGCTCTCGGTCGCGCTCAGCGACAGCAGCGCGGCGATCGAGTCCGGTGGCGCGGCCCTCGACGTCGACGGCGCGCTGACGGTCACGGCGACCTTGACCGAGGATCTCGTCACCAATGCCGATGCCGACACCAAGGGCGGGGAGACGGGTATCGGCGTCGCCATCGCGCTGGGCTGGGCCGAGGACGACACAAGTGCCCTGCTGGCGCGCGACGTCTCGACCGGGGCGGCCACCGCCGGCGCGGTGACGGTGGGGGCCGATTCCGCCATCACCGGGAAGACCACCGCGACGGGCAGCAGCGAGGGCGCCGATTCCGAGGACGATGGCGGCAAGACGGCCGACCAGAACAGCCAGTCGCAGACCAACTACGCCTCCGGCCAGTCCGGTTCCGGCCTCAGCACGCCGCAGCCCGGCGCGCAGACCGACAGTGCCAATTCGACCGCCTCCTCGCAGACCGCGAATCCGGGCGGGCAGGGCGGCAACGCCCAGTCCGGCAGCACGCAGAGCCAGGGCGGCACGTTGCGCGTGGCGGCGGCCATCGCCGGCACCGTGCTGCGCCCGACCGTGACCGCGCGCGTCGCCAATGGCGTCACCATCGATGCCGATGGCGCCGCCGCGGTCACGGCGCTGAGCGACGTCACCGCCGATACCCGCGCCATCGCCATCGCCTTCGAGGACGATGCCAAGACCACGGTCGGCGCGGCCGCGGCGATCAATTTTGCCGAAATGTCGACCGAGGCGACCATCGGCACCGGCGTCACGCTCGACGCCGCGTCGCTCAATGTCGAGGCCGGCAACACGGCCGGCCAGGTGAACAGCTTCCGCGCCCTGGCCCTCTCCGGCAGCGGCTCCACCCAGAAGACCACCGATGGTGGCGGCGGGGGTGG
>JAIYAI010000578.1 GCA_027489135.1 Acetobacteraceae bacterium | reverse complement strand
GCGCTGCGTCGCGCCGAGGCCGCCGCGGCCTATGCCCTGGCGGCCCCGGCCTTCCTGCTGATGTGGGCGATGCTGCTCGGCCCCGCCGTTGCGGTACTGCTGCTCTCCTTCACGGACTGGAATTTCGGCGAGCCCGACCTGCGCTGGGCCGGCGGCCTCAACTACGCCGAGATGTGGGGCGACCGGGTGTTCTGGAAGAGCCTGCGCAACACGCTGGTCTATGTCGGCGTCTCAGTGCCCGCGACGGTCGGGCTCGGCCTGCTCGCGGCGCTGCTGATCGAGGGCACGGGGCGCCTGCGCGGCGTCTACCGCGCCGCCTACTTCCTGCCCGTCGCCTCCACCCTGCTGGCCATGGCGCTGGTCTGGGAGTTCATGTTCCATCCGACGGTCGGCTTCGTGAACCAGGCCTTCCGCGCCATCGGCATCCCCACGACGGACTGGCTGCAGAACCCGGACACGGCGTTGCTGGCGCTGGCCGTGATCGGCGTCTGGCAGAATCTCGGGCTCGCCATGGTGCTGTTCATGGCCGGGCTGAAGGCGATCCCGAAGGACCTCTACGAGGCGCTGGCGATGGACGGCGCCGACGGCGCCTGGGAACGGTTCCGCCGCGGCACTTGGCCGATGCTGGGCCCGGCGCTGGTCTTCGTGGTCTCGATCACCGCGATCCGCAGCTTCCAGGTCTTCGATACGGTGCAGGTGCTGACCGAGGGCGGGCCGAGCAAGGCGACCGAGGTCCTGCTCTTCACCATGGTGCAGGAGCGCTTCACCTTCCTCCGCAGCGCCTATGGCGCGGCGCTGACGGTGGTGTTCCTGGCCTTCACCCTGGCACTGACCCTGGCGCAGACCGCGCTGCTCGACCGGCGGGCGCATTATGGCTAGCCGCGCGCTCCGCCATCTCGTGCTGATCCTCGGCGCGGCGGTGATGCTGGCGCCCTTCGTGGTGATGGTCAGCCTCTCGCTCAAGCCGCCGGGCGAGGTCTTCGCGCCCGAGTTCCGCCTGCTGCCGCAGCAATGGCACGCGGTCGAGAACTACACCGCCGCCTTCACCCGAGTGCCGCTGGCGCGCTTCATCCTGAACGGCTTCATCGTCACCGGTTGCATCTTTGCCGCGCAGGCGCTGACCGCGCTGCCGATGGCCTATGCGCTGGCGAAGCTGCGTTGGCGCGGGCGGGAGACGGCCTTCGCACTGGTGCTGCTGGCGCTGCTGATCCCGCCCCAGGTGCCTGCCATCCCGCTCTACATCGCGTTGTGGCAGCTCGACCTGCTGAACAGCTATGCCGGGATCATCCTGCCGAGCACGATCAGCGTCTTCGGCATCTTCCTGATGCGACAGTTCTTCCGCACCGTGCCGGACGATCTGATCGCCGCGGCGCGGATGGACGGGATGTCGGAGCTCGGCATCGTCTGGCGCGTCATGCTGCCGACCGCGGCACCGGCGCTGGCCGCCTTCGCCTGCCTGTCCTTCATCTGGAATTGGAACGAGTTCTTCTGGCCGTTCCTCGCGGTGCAGGACGAGCACCTCATGACCCCGCCGCTCGGCATCGCCTTCTTCAGCAATGCCGAGACCGGCACGGCCTGGGGCCCGTTGATGGCCGCCGCGACCGTCACCACCGCCCCCCTCGCGATCGCCTTCCTGCTGGCGCAGCGCGCCTTCGTGAACGGCGTGACCATGACCGGCATCAAGTAGACCCGAGGAGACACCCCATGCATCTTCGCCGCCGTTCCCTGCTGACCGCGCCGCTGCTCGTCCCCGCCTATGCCCGCGCCCAGGCGCAGGGGGTCGAGCTGTCCGTGCAGTATTCGATCCCCGAGTTGTTCCGGGGCCTGATGGAGGACGTGGCCGCCGCCTTCATGCGCGCAAACCCCGGCATCCGCATCAGCTTCCGCGCGCCCGAGCAGGGCTATGAGGAGATCCTGCAGCGCAACCTGCGCGACGCCATCACCCGCACCCTGCCCGATGTCGCCTTCCACGGGCTGAACCGCCAGCGCACCCTGGCGGAACGCGACATTCCGGTCGACCTCGGCCCGCTGATGCGGCAGGACCCGCAGATCGCCGCGCAGGGCTATTCAGAGAGCCTGCTCAGTCTCGGCCAGGTCGGCGGCAAGCAGACCGGCATCGGCTTCTCCCTCTCGACGCCCATCCTCTACTACAACGCCGACCTGGTGCGCCGCGCCGGCGGTGATCCCGACAAGCTGCCCACGAGCTGGCAGGAGGTCGCGGCGCTCGCCCGCGCCATCCACGGCTCGGCCGAGAACGTCACCGGCATGTTCTTCGACTGGACCATCACCGGCAACTGGTCCTGGCAGGGCCTGGTGTTCAGCCATGGCGGCACGATGATGAACGCCGACGAGACGCGCGTGGCCTTCGGCGAGGAGCCGGGCCGGCGGGGCATGCGCGCGCTGCGCATGCTGGTGGACGAGGGCCGCATGCCCGACATCCGCCCCGCCACCATGTTCAGCGACATGTTCGCCGGACGCATGGGCATCTCCATGCAGTCCACCGCACAACTCGGCCGCTACAACCGCGAGATCGGCGGCCGCTTCCGCCTGGTCTGCGGCCGCTACCCGCTCTCGGCGCCGAATGCCCGGCTGCCGGCCGGCGGCAACGTGGGGATGATCTTCACCCGCGACGCGCAGAAGCAGGCGGCAGCCTGGCAGTTCGTGAAGTTCGCCACCGGCCCCATCGGCGCCACCATGATGGTCAAGCACACCGGCTACATGCCCGCGACCACGATCCCGGCGCAGCGGGAGGACATGCTGGCCCCCTTCTACCGCGAGAACCCCAACCACATGGTCACCTTCCGCCAGCAGGATGTGATCACCGGCTGGTATGCCTTCCCGGGCCAGAACGCGCTGAAGATCACCGACGTGATCAACGACCACCTGCAGTCCGTCGTGGCCAAGCGCGCCGAGCCCGATGCGGCGCTGGAAGTCATGGCGCGCGACGTCACCGGCCTGCTGCCGCGGCAGCGGAGCTGACCCATGCGCATCGCCCTGATCTCCGACATCCACCTCTCCCGCGCCCGGCCGTACTTCCACGCGAACTGGGAACTGCTGCTGGAGGCGCTGGCGGAGGACCGGCCCAATCATGTGCTGGTCGGTGGCGACTGTGCCCTGGACGGCCCGCACCGGGAGGACGACCTCGCCTTCGCCCGTGCCCAGCTCGACCGCCTGCCCGCGCCCTGGCACGCGGTGCCGGGCAACCACGATGTCGGCAATTGCCTGCCGGATCTGCGGGGCGAGACGGTGGTGACCCAGGCGCGGCGCGAGGCCTAGCTCCGGCATTTCGGCGCGGACTGGTGGTGCCTCGACCTGCCGGGTTGGCGATTCGTCGGGCTCGACTGCCTGATCGCCGGCTCGGGCTTCGCGGCAGAGCAGGCGCAGGAGGCCTTCCTCGCCGAGGCGCTGGCCGGTGCCGGCGAGCGGCGGGTGGCACTGCTGACCCACAAGCCGCTCTGCCTCTTCTCGACGCTGGAGACGGCGATGACCCAGTCCACCTGGTATCCCGCGGCGCGGGCGATGGTGACGGACGCGCTGCGGGGCGGCCAGGTGCGGATGCTGCTGTCGGGCCACCTGCACGAATCGCGTGACCGGATGGTCGAGGGCGTGCGGCATGTGTGGATCCCCGGCACCGCCTTCGTGCAGGACATGGCAGGGGACTACCTGCCCGACCGCCACGGGCGCCGGCGCGTGGGCTACATGCTGATGGAACTCGACAAGGAGCCGCGCATCACGCTGCGCGAGCCGCCGCCGATGCTGAACATCGACATCGGCACCTGGCTGCGCGGCGGCATCGGCCACTACGCCACGCTATGCGGCGGCCTCGCCTACAAGGGACTCGGACCGGTCCGGGAGTAGAAGGGACGCAAGGTCCGGCAACCATCGCGCGTCGGCTGCAGGTGTGCTGCCCGCGGCCCGGCCGACGGCCGACAAGCCCACCACCTGTCGAGCATGGCGGGCCAAAGAAGGGTCAACGAAACCCTGGTTTTTCACATGTCTGTCGCAACACTGTCTCACGTCTGTCATCAGGCGCGGCGATAGGCGGCCCGCCCTGCCGACGCCTGGCCGGCGCGCCGTTCGCGATGCGGGCAGAGCCCGCCGTCGGGATCGCGCGCAGCCGCGTGCCGGAATGGGATCTGAATCGACCTGCCCGGGAACGCCGATCATGCCGCTCGACACGAATCCCACCAACGCGCTGACCTTCTCGGTCCTTGGATCGCTCGCCACGCCGCTTGCCGGCGGCGGTCCCGGTGGTGCCGAGATCTCCGGCTTCGATCCGGCGAGCCAGCGCCTTTTCGTCACCTCGAACGAGGGGCTCAGGATCATCGATCTGTCGAACCCGGCGGCGCCGGTGCTGCTCTCGAACGTCAAGCCGGCCGATCTGGGCGCGATCTCGAACGACGTCTCGAGCGTCGCAGTGAAGGGCGGCATCGTCGCCATCTCGCTGCTGAACGCGAACAAGGAACTGCCCGGACAGGTGGTCTTCCTCGATGCCGCGAGCGGTGCCCTGTTGAACAGCGTGACCGTCGGCAACCACCCCGACATGGTCACCTTCACCCCGGACGGCTCGAAGCTGCTGGTCGCCAATGAGGGCGAGTGGCTGAACAGCAATGGCGGCCCCGGCAACACGCCGGGCAGCGTCTCCATCATCGACCTTTCGGGTGGCGTCGCCGCCGCGACGGTGGCGACGGCCGGCTTCGGCGGCTTCGATGCCGCCGCGCTGCGCGCCGAGGGCGTGCGCGTCACGGTCGGCCAGACCGCGTCGAACGACCTCGAGCCAGAGTACATTGCCGTCTCCGCCGACGGCACCAAGGCGATGGTCACGCTGCAGGAGGCGAACGCCGTCGGCATCCTCGACATCGCCACCGCGACCTTCACCGACATCGTGCCGCTCGGGCTGAAGGACTTCTCGACCCTGCTCGCCGATTTCAGCGACCAGGACGGCCCAGGCGGCACCGCCCTGACCAACCTGACGACCGGCAACCCAGTCTTCGGCCTCTACATGCCCGACGCGATCGACAGCTACCAGGCCGGTGGCCAGAGCTACTATGTCATCGCCAACGAGGGCGATGATCGCAACGACTTCGTCACGCCGGACGAGGTGATCCGCCTCGGCACCAGCACCGTACCCGGCGACGCCTACGACCTCGACGACACGGTCTTCCCCGGCGAGGCGACGCTCACGACCAACGGCCAGCTCGGCCGCCTCAACGTGGTGAACACGCCGGGCCTGCGCGGCGACACCGATGGCGACGGCGACATCGACCAGATCCTGATGCTGGGGGGGCGGTCCTTCTCGATCCTCGACGCGGCCGGCAACATGGTGTTCGACAGCGCCGACATCCTCGAGCGCATCGTCGCCGCACAGGGCACGCCGCCCTTCGACGACACCCGCAGCGACAACAAGGGGCCGGAGCCGGAAGGCATCGAGATCGCCACCATCGGCGGTCATGTCTATGCCTTCGTGGGCCTCGAGCGTTCGCACGAGACGCTGGTCTTCGATATCACCGATCCTGGCAACGTCACCTATACCGGCGCGGCCCAGCGCACGGGTGACCTCAACCCCGAAGGCACCCTGGTGATCGCCGCCGCGGACAGCCCGACCGGCAAGGCGCTCTACGTGGCAACCAACGAGGAGAGCAACACCGTCACCATCTTCGAGGTGGCGCAGGTGCCGGACTTCACGCTGCAGCTCCTGCACTTCGCAGATGCCGAAGCCGGGCTGCTCGCTGGCCAGACCGCGCCCAACCTCGCCGCGCTGGTCGATGCATTCGACGACGACTATGCCAACACCCTGATCCTGGCCGGTGGCGACAACTACATCCCCGGTCCCTTCCTCGCCGCCGGTACCGATGCCTCGGTCGCCGCACAGCACAACAAGGGCAACAACCCCGGCGCCGCCGACATCGAGATCCACAACCGCATCGGCGTGGAGGCCTCGACCATCGGCAACCACGAGTTCGATCTCGGTACCAACGCCTTCTCGGATGCCATCAACGACGCCGCCTTTCCCTACCTTTCGGCCAATCTCGACTTCTCCGGCGACGCCGCACTTGCGCCGCGCTACCAGGAGACGGTGGGTGTGGGCGGACTCGAGAACGTGACGGCGCTGGCGCGCAAGATCGTCCCCTCCGCCGTCGTCAGCAAGGGCGGCGAACTGATCGGCCTGGTCGGCGCAACGACGCAGATCCTGGAGACCATCTCCTCGACCGGTGGCGTTGAGGTGAAGGGCTTCGCCGCCGACGGCAGCGAGACCAACGACATGGCGCTGCTGGCGGCGCAGCTGCAGATCGTGATCGATGACCTGCGCAACCAGGGCATCGACAAGATCGTGCTGATGGCGCACCTCCAGCAGATCGCCTTCGAACAGGCGCTGGCGCCGCTGCTCTCTGGCGTGGACATCATCCTTGCCGCGGGCTCGAACACCCGGCTCGGCGACGCGGATGACGAGGCGGTAGCGTTCCCGGGCCACGCCGCCGACTTCGCCAATACCTACCCGATCCTCACCCAGGGCGCGGATGGCGGCACCACGCTGATCGTCAACACCGACAACGAGTTTACCTATCTGGGCCGGCTCGTCGTCGATTTCGATGCCGACGGCAACATCATTGCCGAGAACCTCGACACCGGCATCAACGGTGCCTACGCCGCCACCACCGCGAACGTCGCCGCGGCCTGGGGCGTCGACGAGGCCGACCTCGCCACCACCGCCTTCGCCGAGGGCACCAAGGGCGAGCAGGTCGCCGACATCACCGAGACCGTGCAGGCCGTGATCAACGCCAAGGATGGCGAGATCTGGGGCTATACGGATGTCTACCTGGAAGGCGAGCGCAACCTGGTCCGCAACCAGGAGACCAATCTCGGCAATATCACCGCTGACGCCAACCTTGCTGCGGCCGCCGTGGCACTCGGCGACGGCATCCTCGTGGGTTCGCTGAAGAACGGCGGCGGCATCCGCGCCCAGATCGGCGCGATCGACGTCGTCACCGGCGACAAGGAGCCGCCGCTGGCCAACCCTTCGGCCGGCAAGCCGGAGGGCGCTGTCTCCACCCTCGATATCGAGAATGCGCTGCGGTTCAACAACCTGCTGATGGTCTTCGACACCACCGCGGAAGGGCTCAAGGCGATTCTCGAGCACGGTGTCGCCGTGCTCGGCAACCAGGGTCGCTTCCCGCAGCTCGGCGGCCTGCGCTTCTCCTACGACCCTGATCTGGCTGCCGGCCAGAAGGTGCGCAGCGTGGCGCTCTATGATCTCGACGGCAACTTCGTCG
>JAIYAI010000557.1 GCA_027489135.1 Acetobacteraceae bacterium | reverse complement strand
CGCCGTCGAGGGTATCGTTGCCGTCCCCACCGCTCAGTGTATCGCTACTACCGCCGCCATAGAGCGCATCGTTGGCAGCGCCGGTCGCAAGGCTGTCATCGGCTTGGCCGCCGTAGATCTCGAAGCGCTCGACACCGGTCACGCTCGTGCCGTCGCCGATATACGTCGTTACCGCGGCTGCACTGACGAAGGTGAATGTCAACGCCACGCCGGCGAGAGAGCGATCGAGGACCAGAAAGTCCGTACCCGTGCCGCCGTCGATCGAATCCACACCCGACCAACTGTTGATCGCGTCGTCGCCGGTGCCGCCAATTAGCGTATCGTTGGAGCCGGGAAGCGGACCAGTGCTGTCACCGTCGTCGAGGCTGTCTCCATCGGCCCCACCGTCCAGGCTGTCGCTGCCGATGCCGCCGTCCAGTACCTGCGCGCGGGCCGCTCCGATCAGCGTATCATTGCCATCTTCGCCATAGGCATAGTCGGCGTAGCCATTGCCGACAGCATCACGCGTCTCGATACGGTCGTTGCCCTCGCCGCCGTAGAGATATTCCCAGCCGAACTGCGCCGCAGTGCCGTTCGAGCCGTAGATCGTGTCGTTGCCCGCCCCGCCATAGGCCTGATCGCTGCCGTTTGCCGTCGTGCCCCGGTCGATACCCACATCCAGTGCGTCATCGCCGGCGTCGCCATCCAGGTAGTCGAACCCCGTGCCACCCTGCAGGGCGTCCGCGCCGCCATAGCCGTAGAGCGTATCGTTCCCCCCGGCCCCATCCAGCGTGTCGTTTCCCGTATCGGTCTCTGGATTCGGCGAGGGCCCGCCATGGATCACGTCGTTCTGGCTGTTGCCGGTCTTGGTGTCCGGGCCGTTGCTGCCGCCATAGAGCGTCGCCATGGAACTCTCCCGCTTTGGCTCCCATTTTGGGCGAGCACCAACTTTATCGAGGCGAGTGTTGCTGATCCGGCACGGCTTGGGGATCATTCAATTGAATGATACGTCTCTCGAATATGTGAGATAGTCCGTCTGACCTTTCCGCAATTGGGCCTGCCATGCCGCCTCTGCGCAGCTTCGATCCGGATTACTGGGCCCTCGGCCTCTATGCCGCCGTGCTGGATGGAAAGCCGATCGAGCCCGCGCTGCAGCAGCTTGCGGCGGCGCTCGGAGCATCGCGGGTGATCGTGCACCGCATGCAGATTCCGCGGCCAGGCAGCGAGACCTACAGCCGCCTCGGCAGCCACAATGTCGACCCGCGGGCCTTGCAGGAGTATGCCAGCACCTGGGTCGCGCATGATCCCTGGGCGCTGGCGGGACAGGACAAGGCGCCCGGCACCTACGACCTGCGCGAGATTGCCGCGGAAGAGGTGGTGGTCCGCACACCGTTCTGGAACGACTTCCTCGCCCGCCACAACCCGACCCTGCACGGCATCACCACGATCGTGGAACAGCCGGGCGAACTCAGCGGCCTCTTCACGCTCTGGCGCGAACGGGAGGCGGGGCATTTCTCCGCAGAGGCCCTTGGCATGCTGCGCGCGCTCGAGCCGCATCTACGGCGGGCCCTGATCGCGGAGGCGCGCCTCTCCGACGGCCACCTGGCGCGGGAGACCTTGGAGGCCCTGCGCGAGGGCGTGGCGGTGATTGGTACGACGGGACGGCTGCTGCACGCCAATGCCGCGCTGCATGCCATGACGCGCCAGGCGGATGGGTTGGGCGTGACTCCCGAAGGCCTTGTGAGCGGTGATCGGGCACTGCAGCCGGCGCTCGATCGGCTGGTCGGGCTGGCCTTGCGCGCGGCGCAGCGACGTGGTGCGATGGACGCGGGGGAGGAGCGGCTGGCGCTGCCGCGCCCCTCCGGCGGCGTGCCCTGGCTGATCGAGGCACTGCCGATGGCAGCCGCCCGCGATGGTCGCTTCGGGGGTGAGGCGGCCGCGGTCCTGCTGGTCGCCGATGGCGAGGCACGGCGCCCTCCCTCGGAGCAACTGCTAGGTCGCAGCTTCGGCCTCACCCAGGCCGAGGCAGGGCTGGCCGCCAGTCTGCTCGCTGGTGTGTCGCTGGCCGAGCATGCGCAGCGGCGCCGCATCGCGATGCCGACGGTGCGGACGCACCTCGCCCGCGTGCTCGACAAAACCGGCTGCCGGCGGCAGGCCGATCTGGTGGCGAAGCTGAGCCGGGCGCTTGGGTAGGGCGGAGGTGGCAGCGATAGGCCCAAGACGCACCGGCACGAAACCGAAGCGATCGGTGGTGGAGACGGTTCGAGACCGGTAGCACTCCCTCCGCCATTTTTCGAACCCTTTGAATTCAATGCCTTGGACGGTGTGCCCGGTCGCTCTGGTAGCCGGAATTGTACATCGTGCACGGACGCCATCTCACCCGCCGCGGCGGGTCCTGGATCTTCCAGTTCAGGCTCCCCGGAGCCCCTTCAAACCTCTTGAGATCCCGGCCGGCCCGGGTGACCCTTGGGACACTAGGCAAGCGGGCGGCCCAACGGGTCGCCCGCCTCCTTGCCTTGTCCGCGCAGATCCACGCGGGACGGATCCGGGAGGTGACCACGGAAGAGTAACAGGTCGTCAGGCAGGTCGAGACACGGCTGCGCTCCGACTACAAGCTCATGCTGCCCTTCCTGGCGGCGCTCGATGCCGCCGGGCGGACGGACGCCGCCGATCCGGTGCTGGCACGGCGCATGCTCAACGCAGGGCT
Organism: Acetobacteraceae bacterium; assembly: GCA_027489135.1. Lineage (GTDB taxonomy): Bacteria > Pseudomonadota > Alphaproteobacteria > Acetobacterales > Acetobacteraceae > JAIEOP01. Next base: position 468 of record JAIYAI010000557.1, on the reverse strand, counting down.
CGAAGGCCTCGAGGACCTGACCACCGACCGGGTGGCGGGCGGCGCCCTGGCCAGCCGACAGGGACCGGCGCTGGAGCGCAACTTCCTCCGGGTCATCGAGCATGAAGACCATGGGCGGGATCACCTCGGGCTTCCTCCCCCGATCCCGCGACCAATCCAGGCTTCGGTTGCGGCCCCGGCCCCGGTCGCTACCGCGGCCAACGATGCCATCGTTGCCATGCTCGCCGAGGTCCGCGAGCAGCAGGCCGCCACCAATGCCCGCATTGCGGAACTCGCCGCGGCGAATGCGGAGAACCATGGCCCGCTCTTCAGCGACACCGCCGATACCTACATGGCGCGGCTCCGCGCGGCGAACGGAGAGGACGACGAGGAGATCCGATATCTCCGGCACCGGAAGGCGATCTTCATCACGCTGTGCGGGGACAAGCCGGTCGCATCGTACACGCGCGAGGATCTGCAGACGTTCGT
>JAIYAI010000068.1 GCA_027489135.1 Acetobacteraceae bacterium | reverse complement strand
CTCCTTACCAGCTCGCCTTGGTCACGCCGGGGATCTGGCCGCTATTGGCCAGCTCCCGCAGCATGTTCCGGCTGAGCTTGAACTTGCGGTAATTGCCGCGGGGACGCCCCGTCACCTCGCAGCGCAGACGCACGCGATTGGCCGCGCCATTGCGGGGAAGCTGGGCGAGCTTGATGGACGCCTCGAACCGGTCCTCGACCGGCAGGGTGCGATCCATCACGATGCCCTTCAGCTGGGCACGCTTCTGGGCGTGCAGCTTCGACAGGCGCTCGCGCCGCTTATTCTTCTCGACGGACGAGGTCTTTGCCATACGGTCTCGGTCCTCCGGAACCTGCCGCGCCATGAAGTCCGGCGCGGGGGTTTTCCAACATCTGTCTCGGTCGGCGCCGACGGGCGCCAGGGATAGCCTCAGCTCTGGAAGGGAAGCTCGAAGGCCTTCAGCAGCGCCTTCGCTTCCTTGTCCGTCTTCGCCGTGGTGACGAAGACGATGTCCATGCCCCGAACGCTGTCCACCTTGTCGTAGTTGATCTCGGGGAAGACGATCTGCTCCTTCAGGCCGAGCGCGAAATTGCCGCGGCCGTCGAAGCCCTTCGTCCCCGGGATGCCACGGAAGTCACGCACGCGCGGCAGCGCGATGGTGACCAGGCGGTCCAGGAACTCGTACATGCGCGCCTTGCGGAGCGTCACCTTGCAGCCGATGGCCTGGCCGGCGCGGATCTTGAAGCCCGCGATCGCCTTCTTGGCCTTCGTCTTCACCGGCTTCTGGCCGGAGATGGCCGCGAGGTCCGCCACAGCGCTGTCCAGCTTCTTCTGGTCAGCCGCGGCCTCGCCCACGCCCATGTTGATGACGATCTTCTCGAGCTTGGGGACCTGCATCGGGTTGCTGTACCCGAACTCCTCCGTCAGCTGCTTGCGCACGACCTCATCGTAGCGCCGCCGCATGCGCGGCGCCTCGGCCGGCGCGGCCTTCGCTTCGCCGGCCGCCGCCTGGATCGTCGCCCCGCGGCCCTCGCCGCCCTCGCCCTTCTTCGGCGCGCCTGCGCCGCCCTTCGGGCCGCCCTTCTTCGTGTCGCTCATCGGTCGAGCACCTCACCCGAGGGGCGCGCCACCCGAACCTTCTTGCCGTCGGCCAGCTCGGTGAAGCCGACGCGGGTCGGCTTGTCCGTCTTCGGGTCGATCAGCGCGATGTTCGAGAGGTGGATCGACGCCTCCTTCTCCTCGATGCCGCCGGGCTGGTTGATGCCCTGCGGCTTCTGGTGGCGCTTGACGATGTTCACGCCCTGCACCACCGCACGGTTTGCCTTGGGCAGCACGGCGAGAACCTCGCCGCGCCGGCCCTTGTCGCGCCCGGCCAGAACCTGGACCCGGTCGCCCTTCCTGATCTTGGCGGCCATGGTGCTACAGGACCTCCGGCGCCAGGCTGATGATCTTCATGTACTTCTTGGCGCGCAGCTCGCGGACCACCGGTCCGAAGATGCGGGTGCCGATCGGCTCGCCCTGCTTGTTGATCAGCACGGCGGCGTTGCCGTCGAAGCGGATGGCGGTGCCGTCCTGGCGGCGCACCGGATAGGCGGTGCGGACGATGACGGCGCGATGCACCTCGCCCTTCTTCACCTTGGCGCGCGGGATCGCCTCCTTCACGGAGACGACAATCACGTCGCCGACGGAGGCGGTCTTGCGCTTCGAGCCGCCGAGCACCTTGATGCACTGCACACGACGCGCACCGGAGTTGTCGGCAACGTCGAGGTTGCTTTCCACATGGATCATGTGACCGCCTCCCTCAGGCCGCGGCCGAGGTGCCGACCACGTCGGCGCCGTAGGCGGCACCGTTGCGGGCGGTCACGGTCCAGCACTTGCGCTTCGAGATCGGAGCGCACTCCTCGATCTCGACGACGTCGCCTTCCTTGCACAGGTTGGCCTCGTCGTGCGCCGCGTACTTCTTCGAGCGCCGGATGAACTTCTTGTAGAGCGGGTGCATCACGCGACGTTCGACAAGGACGGTGACCGTCTTGTCCATCTTGTCGCTGACCACCCGGCCCGTGAGGACGCGCTTCGGCATTGCCGCCGGTCTCCCCTCAGCCTTGGGTTGCGGCCGCGGCGCGGGTGCGCTCGGCCATGATGGTCTTGATCCGCGCGATGTCGCGACGGACCACCTGGATCCGACCCACGGCCTCCAGCTGGCCGGTGGCCCGCTGGAAGCGCAGGTTGAACTGCTCCTTGCGGAGATCGAGCAACATCTGCTCGAGCTCGTCCGCCGTCTTGACGCGGATATCCGCGGCCTTGGTCATCTCACGCCTCCGCGCCGCCGAGGCGCGCCACGATCTTCGTCTTGATCGGCAGCTTCGCCGCGCCGAGCGAGAGAGCCTCGCGCGCCGTGTCGTTGCTGACGCCGTCGATCTCGAACATGATGCGGCCGGGCTTCACCCGGGCCACCCAGTATTCCGGCGAGCCCTTGCCCGAGCCCATGCGGACTTCCGCCGGCTTGGTCGAGACCGGCACATCCGGGAAGATGCGGATCCAGACGCGGCCCTGGCGCTTCATGGCGCGGGTGATCGCGCGGCGCGCCGCCTCGATCTGCCGTGCGGTCACCCGCTCCGGCTCCAACGCTTTCAGGCCGAACCCGCCGAAGGTGAGGCTGAACCCACCCTTGGCGATGCCCTTGATCCGGCCCTTATGGGCCTTGCGATATGTCGTGCGCTTCGGTTGCAGCATCTCACCAGGTCCTCAGCGCTGCGGCGCCTGCTCGGCGGCCCGCTTGTCCTGCGCCATCGGGTCGTGCGCCAGGATCTCGCCCTTGAAGATCCAGACCTTCACGCCGCAGGTGCCGTAGGTCGTCTTCGCCGTCGCCGTGCCGAAATCGATGTCCGCGCGCAGCGTGTGCAGCGGCACGCGCCCCTCACGGTACCACTCCATGCGGGCGATCTCGGCGCCGCCGAGACGGCCGGAGCAGTTGATCCGGATGCCGCCCGCGCCGAGCCGCATGGCCGACTGAACCGCGCGCTTCATGGCACGGCGGAAGGCGACGCGACGCTCGAGCTGCTGGGCGATGCTCTCGGCCACCAGCGTGCTGTCGAGCTCGGGCTTGCGGATCTCGACGATGTTCAGCGCCACCTCGGCACCGGCGAGCTTCGTCATGTCCTGACGCAGCTTCTCGATGTCGGCGCCCTTCTTGCCGATGACGACGCCCGGGCGAGCCGCATGGATCGTCACGCGCGGCTTCTTCGCCGGACGCTCGATGATCACCTTCGACACGCCGGCGCCCTTCAGCCGCTCGCGCAGCTTCTCGCGCAGCTTCAGGTCGTCGTGCAACAGCTTGGCGTAGTCGGCGTCAGCGAACCAGCGGCTGTCCCAGGTCCGGTTGATGCCGAGACGCAGGCCGATCGGATTGACTTTATGGCCCATATTACGCGGCCCCTTCCTGCTGCGCCTTCTCGGCCACCACGATCTTCAGGTGGCTGAACCACTTCTCCACCTGCGACGCGCGACCGCGGCCGCGCGCGTGGAAGCGCTTCATCACGATCGAGCGGCCGACCTCCGCCTTCGAGACGACGAGCTGGTCGACGTCCAGGCGATGGTTGTTCTCGGCATTGGCGATGGCGCTCTGCAGGCACTTGCGCACATCGAGAGCGATGCGCTTGCGCGAGAACTCCAGATCGGCGAGCGCCGTCGAAACCTTCTTGCCGCGGATCAGGCCGGCGACCAGGTTCAGCTTCTGGGGGCTGACGCGCAGATTGCGCGCAACCGCCTGGGCTTCCTTGTCGCTCAGCGCGCGGGGAGTGGCGGGCTTACCCATGGCTCACTTCCTCTTCGCTTTTTTGTCCGCGGCATGGCCGTAGAAGGTGCGGGTCGGCGAATACTCGCCAAACTTCTGACCCACCATTTCCTCGGTCACAGTCACTGGAATGTGCTTCTGGCCGT
>JAIYAI010000220.1 GCA_027489135.1 Acetobacteraceae bacterium | reverse complement strand
CCCGGCCGCCCGGCACGCGCCTCGGCTTCGCCGCGCGCTGGCGCTTCCGGCATGATGCACGGCAATTGCCGGTCACGGCCGAGCCCTTCGATCGCCTCGACGGTGACGAGGCCGCGTATCTCGGCCTCGACACGCATTTCGCTGGCTGGGACGGGGACGCCGAGATCCGCCACCCCGATGGCGCGACCTTCCGGCTGGCGGCGCGCGGCGCCTGGGCCACCAACCTGCAGATCTTCGCGCCGCCGGGCGCCCCGGTGCTCTGCGTCGAGCCGGTCAGCCACCTGCCCGACGCGCCGAACCGGCCCGTCCTGGAGCCACTCGGGCCGATGGCGCTGCTGGCGCCGGGGGAGACGATCGCCGGCAGCCTGACCCTCGCCGCCGGCTGACCCTTCCCCGGACCGCCCGGCCGAGGCAGAAGGGGGGCATGCCGCACGCGCTCGTCCTCGGGGCCGGAATCATGGGCCTCTCTGCCGCCTGGGGGCTTCGCCGCCGGGGCTGGTCGGTCACCGTCGTCGAGCAGGACGTGGTGCCGAACCCGCGCGGCGCCTCCTGCGACCATCATCGCCTGATCCGCCACGCCTATGGCGCGGCGGAGGGCTACATGCGCATGGTCGACGACGCCTATGCCGCCTGGGACCTGCTCTGGGCCGAGGCGGGGGCGACGCACTACGTCGAGACCGGGGTGCTCGCCCTGGCATCGGCGACCGGCACGGGCTGGATGACCGCGAGCCGCGCCACCCTGACCGGCATCGGCCGCCCGCCCGAACCGATCGACGCCGCCGCCGTCGCCGCCCGCTTCCCGATGTTCGACCCCGCGACGGTCGCCGAGGGCATGCACATGCCGCGCGGCGGGGTGCTGCTGGCCGAGCGCATCGTCGCTGCCCTCGCCCGTCGCTGCGCCGCGCTCGGCGTCGCATTCCGCCAGGCCCGGGTGACGGAGGTGGACCCAGAGCGCGGGCGCCTGACGCTCGACGACGGCGACACGGCGGAGGGCGACCTGCTGGTCCTCGCCGCCGGTCCCTGGGCGCCGCGGCTGCTGCCCGGCCTCGGCGGGCGCGTCGCGGCGTCGCGGCAGATCATCGTCTATCTCGAGCCGCCCGAGCGGCTGCGGCAGGCCTGGGCCAGCGCGCCGATGCTGCTCGACCGGGGAACCACGGGGGTGGGCTTCTACGGCGTGCCCCCGGTGGCCGGCACGCCGCTGAAGATCGGCGACCACCGCTTCACCTGCGACGGCGACCCGGAGACCGACCCGCGGGAGGCGAGCCCCGCCGAGCGCGACGGGATCCTGACCCTGGCCGCGACGCGCCTCAAGGATTTCGGTCACTACCGCGTACTGGGCGCCCGCGCCTGCTACTACGACGTGGAGCCCGAGGAACGCTTCATCCTGGAGCCGCTGGGCGCCCGCGCCCTGGTGATGTCCGGCTTCTCCGGCCACGGCTTCAAATTCGGCGCGCTGCTGGGCCTGGCCCTGGCGCAGGCCGCGGGCGATCCCAACCTGACAGCGGGTCTCGGCCCATGGGCAGCGGGCCGGGCCCCGGCGCCGGCGGGGCTGCTGGCCGCGCTTTCCGGTGCGAGATCGAACTGACCGCCGGGTCGCTCGCCACCGGACGAATTGATCAGTAGACCTGACGCTCAGCGTCAAGCATTCTTGACAGCCAGGGACGCGCCATGACCACCACCACCCCCGCCGAGGACATGGTCTTCGGCCTCACGCGCCTTCTCGACCTGCCCGGCCTGACCGCCGCCGCCGGCGCCCCCCTCGGCGCGGAGGACATCGCCGCCATCATCGGCGAGGCCGATCGCTTCGCGCGCGACAAGCTCTGGCCGCATGCCATGCACGCCGACCGCCATGGCGCGGTCTACGAGAACGGCGTGGTCCGTACGCCGCCCTCCTACAAGGAGAGCTACCAGGCCTGGATCGAGGGCGGGTGGCAGGGGCTGGCGGCCCCGGCGGAATCGCACGGCGTCGAGACCGGCGGGCAGGACCTGCCCCAGGCGCTGTGGATGGCGGTGCAGGAACTGATGACCACGGGGGACATGAGCTTCATGCTGTGTCCCTTGCTGACCGCCGGCGCCATCGAGGCGATCCATCGCTTCGCCACGCCGGAGCAGCAGGCCGCCTGGCTGCCCAAGCTGACCACCGCCGAATGGACCGGCACCATGTGCCTGACCGAGCCCCAGGCGGGATCGGACCTGTCGCAGGTGCGGACCAAGGCCGAACCCCTCGGCAACGGCCGCTACGCCATTTCGGGCCAGAAGATCTTCATCACCTTCGGCGAGCACGACATGACGCCGAACACCCTGCACCTGATCCTGGCGCGGCTGCCCGATGCGCCGCCGGGCACGCGGGGGATCTCCCTGTTCGCCGCGCAGAAGGTGAAGGACAACGGGCAGCGCAACGATCTCCGCTGCGGCGGGATCGAAAAGAAGCTCGGCATCCACGCCTCCCCCACCTGCGTCATGCTCTTCGAGGGCGCCGAGGCGGAGATGGTCGGCGAGCCGAACAAGGGCCTCAACGCCATGTTCGCCATGATGAACGCGGCGCGCCTCGGCGTCGGCGTGCAGGGCAATGCGCAGGGCGCCCGTGCCCTGGCGCTGGCCCAGCCCTTCGCGGAACAGCGGACGCAGGGCGGCCAGCCCATCTCCCGCCACCCCGACGTCGCCCGCATGCTGGCGGAGATCCGCGCGACGACGCTGGCGGGCCGCCTGCTGGCGCTGGAGGCCGGGGCGGCGCTGGATCGCGCGCGCCTCATGAAGGACAAGGCGGCGGATGACCGCGTCGCCCTGCTGACCCCCATCGTGAAGTCCTGGTGCACCGATCGCGGCGTCGACAACGCCTCCCTCGGCATCCAGGTGCATGGCGGCATGGGCTTCGTCGAGGAGACCGGCGCCGCCCAGGTGCTGCGCGATGCGCGCATCGCGCCGATCTACGAGGGCACCAACGGCATCCAGGCGATGGACCTGATCGGCCGCAAGCTGCTGCGCGACGGCGGCGCGACGATGAAGGGGCTGATCGGGGAAGTCCGCGCGGCCGATCCGCGCCTCTCCGCCGCCGCGGATGCCATGGACCGTGCCACGGACTGGATGCTGACCACGGGTGCCGCCAGTTCGGATGCAGCCCAGGCCTCGGCCGCGGCCTATCTCGAGGCCGCGGGATGGACTCTCGGCGGCTGGATGCTGGCGCGCGCGGCAGCGGCCGACGACCGCTACGCGAAGCTCGCCAGCTTCTACATCGCCCGGTTGCTGCCCCGTGCCGCGGCCCGCATCGCCGAGATCGAGGCCGCGGACAGCGTCCTCGACCTCATGGCGGCTTGAACTGGCGCAAGGCGGACGGATGCGGGACGGGCAAGCTCAGCAAGGGAATGTCGCAGGCATGACGCTGCCGTGCGTGCGCCCTTGCCTTTCACCGTCCCGGTCGCATCTGCGCGCGCACGGGTTTCTGAAGGTCTCATGAACGCTTCCCTCTCTGCCCCGCTCCCTGGCCCCGCCCTGCATGGCGCCAACAACCGGCCCCGCGTGTCCATCGTCGGCGCCGGCCCGGGCGGACTCGCCGCCGCCATGCTGCTCGCCGCCCGCGGCGCCCGTGTCACCGTGTTCGAGAAGGACGAGGTGCCCGGCGGCCGCACCCGCGTGCTGCGCACCGAGGACGGCTACAGCTTCGACCTCGGCCCCACCTTCTTCCTCTATCCCCGCATCCTGGCCGAGATCTTCGAGACCTGCGGCTACCGGCTGGAGGAGGAAGTCGAGCTCATCCAGCTCGACCCGCTCTATCGCCTGATCTTCGAGGGCAGCCGCCCCGGCACGCTGGAATGCACCCCCGACATCGCGCGGATGGAAGCCGGCATCGCCGGCCTCTGCCCACAGGATGCCAAGGGCTTCCGCCCCTTCATCGAGGAGAACCGGCGCAAGCTGGCGGCCTTCCGCCCCGTGCTGGAGCGGCCCTTCAAAGGCATGCGCGACATGGGCCGCTGGGACATGATCCGCGCCCTGCCGCTGCTGAAGCCGCACACCACGGTGATGCACGACCTCGGCCGCTACTTCAGCGACCCGCGCGTGCGCCTCGCCTTCAGCTTCCAGACCAAGTACCTGGGGATGAGCCCGTTCCGCTGCCCCAGCATGTTCACCATCCTGAGCTACCTGGAATACGAGCACGGGATCTGGCACCCCAAGGGCGGCTGCGGCGTCGTCTCCGAGGTCATGGCCCGCATCGCGGAGCGCCACGGCGTCGAATTCCGCTATGGCACCCCGGTCGATCGCGTGGCCTTCGATGGCCGCCAGGCCAAGGGCGTCGATGCCGGCAGCGCCCACCACGCCTCCGATGCCGTGATCGTGAATGCGGATTTCGCCGGCGCCGTGCCGAAGCTGATCCCGAACGAACTCCGCGGCGCCTGGAAGGACCCGAAGATCGAGAAGGCCCGCTATTCCTGCTCGACCTTCATGCTCTACCTCGGCATCGAAGGGACGCTGCCCGGCCTGCACCACCACACGGTGGCGCTGTCCGAGGGCTACGAGGAGAACCTCCGGCAGATCGAGACCGGCATCCTGCCGGACAAGCCGAGCTTCTACCTGCACCATGGCACCGCGACCGACCCCACGCTCGCGCCGCCGGGCCACTCGACGCTCTACATGCTGATCCCGGTGCCGAACCTGCGCCACGGCACGGACTGGTCGGTCGAGGCGCCGCGCTATCGCGAGCTGGCCTATCGCCGCCTCGCCGAGATCGGCCTGCCCGACATCGCGCCGCGCGTGCGCTACGAGAAGATGCTCACGCCCCAGGGCTGGCTGGACGACTACGCGGTGGGCTACGGCGCGACCTTCAACCTCAGCCACGACTTCGGCCAGATGCTCAGCTTCCGGCCGCGCAACCGCTACCAGGGGCTCGAGGGCCTCTACCTGGTCGGCGGCGGCACGCATCCCGGCAGCGGCCTGCCGGTGATCTACGAGGGTGCGCGGATCAGCACCGCGCTGCTGGCCGAGGATCTGGGGCTCGCGCCCATCCCGGCCGGGTTGCCCGACATCATCGCCGAGGATCGCCGCGCCAGCATGGTCGGCGGCGTTCCCATCACCACGGGCGGCGCGCGCAGCGCCGCCGGGCCCCTGAAGACCTCCGGGGCAGACTGATCGTCGGGGCGGCATGCCCCGGGAGGAGCGGACTATGGCATCGGCATCGCATGTGGTGGTGATCGGCTCGGGGCTGGGTGGGCTGGCGGCAGCGGCCGTCGCCTCGGCCCGCGGGCACAAGGTCACGCTGCTGGACAAGAATCCATGGCTTGGCGGCAAGGCAGCCGTGCTGAACCTGTCGGCGGAGGACGGGCGGCAGTGGCGCTTCGACGTCGGCCCGACCATCCTGACCGTGCCGCGCGTGCTGCGCCGCATCTATGCGGAATCCGGCAAGGAACAGGCGAAGGAATTGCCGCTGATCCGGCTCGATCCGCAGTGGCGCTGCTTCTTCGACGACAACACGCGCATCGACCTGCGCGAGAACGTCGACACCATGGCGCGCGAAATGGACGCCTTCGCCGGCGGCAACCAGGGCGCCGGCTACAAGCGCTTCCAGCAGATCGCCGAGAAGCTGCACGAGGTCTCGGAGAAGTTCTTCTTCTGGAAGCCGGTCGAGACCATCACGGACACGATCAACATCCGCAGCAATTTCGACCCCGACACCATGCGCGACGTCATGGCGCTGCGCATGGGCAAGACGGTGGCGAAGGTGATCCGGCAGAACGTGCCGGATGCGCGCCTTGCGCAGATGCTCGACCATTTCTGCCAGTATGTCGGATCGAACCCCTACCAGGCGCCGGCGGTGCTGTGCTCGATCGGCGACATGCAGGCGACCGAGGGGGTGTGGTACCCGGTCGGCGGCACCCGCGCGGTGGCCGAGGGGCTGGCGAAGCTCGCCGCCGACAACGGCGCCGACCTGCGCCCCAACACCGAGGTGACGGGCTTCGACATCCAGAACGGGAAGGTTGTGGCGGTGAAGACCGCGTCGGGCGAGCGCATCGCCTGCGACGCCGTCATCTCCAACATGGACGCCATCCGCACCTACAAGGAACTGGTCGGCGGCGACACCGGCGAGCGCTACGCCAAGAAGGGCTACGAGCCCGCCTGCTCCGGCATCGTGCTCTATCTCGGCCTGAACAAGCGCTACGACCACCTGGCGCATCACTGCTTCGTCTTCTCCCGAGACGCGGAGGAGGAGTTCGACGCCATCTACAAGCGCGGCGAGCCCGCACCCGACCCGACCGCCTATCTCGCCGCCACCTCCTGCTCCGACGACACCTCCGCGCCCCCGGGCGGCGAGGCGCTCTACGTGCTGGTGCACACCCCCTATCTCCGCCCGCACCATGACTGGTCGAAGCTGTTCCCGGCCTATCGCCAGACCATCCTCGACAAGCTCAAGCGCACCGCGGGGCTCGAGGACATCGAGGAGCGGATCGTGGTGGAGGACCGCATGACGCCGGTCGACATCCACAACCGCTTCAAGGTGCTGAACGGCGCGATCTACGGGCTGGCATCGCACGGCACCTTCCTCGGCGCCTTCAAGCCGGGCAACCGCAGCAAGGCCGTGAAGGGCCTCTACCTCTGCGGCGGCGCCGCGCATCCGGGCCCCGGCATGCCGATGGTGATGATGAGCGGCTGGATCGCGGCGGATGCGCTCGACCGCGACCTTGGCGGGCGCGGCATGTCGGACGCGGCGGAACTGGCCGGCCGGCGCGACGCGCTGCTCGCCGCGGAGTGATGGCATGACCGCACCCCGCCGGGATGCGGTGCCGGAGGCCGTGGCGCGCTACTCGGCGCGCCACATGGCCTTCTTCGACTTCATGTTCACCCGCTTCTTCGGGCGGCACATGCGCGCCGTGCGGGTACCGCACTGGGGCCTGCCGCCGGCGGCGCTGGCGGCGCCCGATGCGGGCATGCCGCTGATCATCCTGGCCAACCACCCGTCCTGGTGGGACGGCGTCGCCTTCATGCTGCTCTCGCGCCGGCTCTTCCCGGGACGGCGGATGTTCATCCCGATGGAGGCGGCGGCCCTCGACCGCTACCCCTTCATGAAGCGCCTCGGCGTCTTCGGGGTGGAGATGGGCTCGGCGCGCGGCGCGGTCGCCTTCGTGCGCACAGCGCAGGGCGTCCTCGCCGACCCCAACCACATGATCTGGATGAACGTGCCGGGCCGCTTCGCCGATCCGCGCGAACGCCCTCTGCCCGTCGCCCCGGGCGTGGCCCGCCTGCCGGAGATGGCGCCGGAGGCCATGGTCATCCCGCTGGCGCTGGAATACCCGTTCTGGACGGAGCGCGCGGCGGAGATGCTCGCCGCCTTCGGCCCGCCGGTCCAGGCCGCCGAACTCCTGGCGCTCGACCGCGATGCCCGCACCGCGCGGATCGGCGCGATGATCGAGGCGACCATGGACCGCCTGGCCGAGGACGCCGTCGCCCGGGACCCGGCGCGGTGCAGCGTCATCGTCCAGGGGCAGGAAGGCATGGGCGGCGTATGGCACGCCTGGCGGCACCTGCGGGCGCTGCTGCGCGGCGAGCGCTTCGACCCGCGCCACGCCCAGGTGGTGCGGCAGCAGGTCACCCGGGAGGTAAGCGGCGGATGATCGACCTCGCCCTGATCGCGCTGGTGCTGGCGGCGCTGCCGGCGACGCTCGGCGCCTGGAACCTGATGATGCTGCCGCGGCTGCAT
>JAIYAI010000024.1 GCA_027489135.1 Acetobacteraceae bacterium | reverse complement strand
GGTACCAGCCGGCCAGGAAGGCGGTCCAGATCAGCGAGATCCAGATCACATAGGGCAGCATCAGCGCGATCACCGTGCCGATCCCCGCCTCCTTCTGGTACTTGATGGCGAAGGTGACGATCATCGCGAAATAGGCGTTGAGCGGCGTGATCGCGTTCATCGGGCTGTCGCCGACGCGGTAGGCCGCAAGCACCACCTCCGGCTCCACGCCGAGCTGCATCAGCAGGGGCACGAAGACCGGCGCGAAGATCGCCCATTTTGCGATGGCGGCGGTGATGATGAGGTCGATGCCGAAGACCGCGATGACGAAGCCGATGATCAGCGCGATCGACGGCAGGTTCATCGCCTCCAGGATCCGCGCCGCGGAGACCGCCGCCAAGGTCGCCATGTTGGTGTAGTTGAAGAAGGCGATGAACTGGCTGATCACCAGCAGCAGCAGGATCAGCCCGGCCAGCCCGCCAATCGCCTTCGTGATCGCCGCGATCACCTCGCCCGAGGTCTTCATGGTGCCGGCACCGCGGCCATAGGCGGCGCCGGTGACCAGGAAGACCAGGGCGATGGTCACGATCAGGCTGCTCATGAAGGGGGAGCCGCTGACGATCGCGCCCGTCTCCGGGTTGCGCAGCGGCGCGCCGGGCGGCAGCAGCAGCAGGCCGATGAAGGCCAGCACGCCCAGCAGCGCGAGGCCGGCATAGCGCAGCCCGCGGTATTCCGCCTCGCTCAGCACGTTCTCGCCCGGCACCTCGTAGTCGCCGGTGTAGGTACCGAGGCGCGGTTCGATCACGCGTTCTGTGACCATCACGATCAGCACGGTCAGCAGGACCACCGAGCCGAGCGAGAACCAGACATTCGCTGCCAGGTCGATCGACTGGTTCGGGTTGACCAGGCGGATGGCGTCGTTGGTGATCTCGGTCAGGATGCCGTCCACCGGGACGATCAGGATGTTCACCAGGAAGGCCGCCGCGACCGAGGCGAAGCCCACCGCAAGCCCCGCCAGCGGATGCCGCCCGACGCTCAGGAAGGCCGCCGCCGCCAGGGGGATCAGCACCAGGTAGCCGGCATCCGCCGCGACGGAGGAGAGGATGCCGACGAAGGTGAGGATCCAGGTCAGCGCCCAGCGCGGCGAGATGATGACCAGCTTGCGGATCAGCACCTTCACCAGGCCCGCTTCCTCGGCGACGCCGACGCCGACCATCGCGATGATGATCACGCCCACCGCGGTGAAGCTCATGAAATTGGCCACCACGCCGGTGTACATGAAGCGGATGCCTTCGATGGTCAGAAGGCTCCGGGCCGCGGTCGAGGCGGGCTCGATCTCGCCGGTCGCGGGGTTGTAGGCCTGGTAGCTCACCTGCGCGCCGAACACCGAGAGGATCGTCGACAGCACGATGATGATGCCGATCAGGTAGACGAAGATCATCACCGGGTGCGGCACCTGGTTGCCGACCCGCTCCACCGTATCGAGGATGCGCTGCATCCGCGTCGGCGCGGTCACCGCCGCAGTCCCTTGTGACCCGCTCACGCCGCGAGCGCCGCCAGGATCCGCACCCAGGACCGGATGCCCTTGTGGAAGCTGACCAGGTCGTATTTCTCGTTCGGGCTGTGGAAGCGGTCGTCCTCATGCGCGAAGCCGGCGAGGATCACGTCCATGCCTAGGGCCCGCTTCAGTTCGGAGGTCACGGGGATGGACCCGCCGCCGCCGATGAAGACCGCGGGCTTGCCCCATTCCTCGGTCAGCGCCTCACGCGCCCGGGCGAAGGCCCGGTCCTCGACGGGGAAGGCGATCGCCTGGCCGGAGCCATGCTCCTTGAACTCGGCGCGGCAATCGGCGGGCAGCCTCTCCTGCACATGCTTGCGGAAGGCCGCGCGCACCTTGTGCGGGTCCTGGTCGAAGACGAGCCGGAAGGAGACCTTGGCGGAGGCGACAGCCGGGATGACGGTCTTGAACCCCTCCCCCTGGTAGCCGCCGCCCATGCCGTTGATCTCGGCGGTCGGGCGGGACCAGATCTGCTCCAACGCGCTGCGGCCCTTCTCGCCTGCCGGCACGGAAAGCCCGATGCCGCCGAGGAAGGTCTTGGCGTCGAAGCCCAGGCTGTCCCATTGCGCGCGCAGGCTGTTCGGCAGTTCCGGCACGCCGTCGTAGAAGCCCTCCAGCGTCACGCGCCCGTTCTCGTCATGCAGGTCCGCCAGGATGCGGGCCAGGATCCGGTTGGGGTTCGCCGCGGCCGAGCCGAAGAGGCCGGAATGCAGGTCCATCTCGGCGGCATGGATCGTCACCTCCTCGCCGCACAGGCCGCGCAGCATGGTGGTGATGGCAGGCGTGGTCGCGTCCCACATGCCGGTGTCGCAGATCAGGCCGATATCGGCCTTCAGTTCCTTGGCGTGGGACTTGAGGAAGGGCGGCAGGTTGACGCCGCCGCTCTCCTCCTCGCCTTCGAGGAGGATGGTGATCGGGATGGGCAGGCTGCCGGTCACGGCCTTCCAGGCCCGGCAGGCCTCGACGAAGGTCTGCACCTGGCCCTTGTCGTCGGACGCGCCGCGGGCGCGGATCACCTTCTTCCCATCCGGCAGCGTGTCGATGCTGGGCGCGAAGGGGTCGTGGTCCCAGAGTTCCAGCGGGTCCACCGGCTGCACGTCGTAGTGGCCGTAGAACAGCGCCGAAGGCCCGCTGCCCTGGCGCGCATGGCCGACCACGATGGGATGCCCCGGCGTCGGGTGCGCCACGGCCTCGAAGCCGATGCTGGCAAGGTCGGCGACATGCCAGTCCGCGCAGGCCTTGCATTCGGCGGCGAAGGCGGGATCGGTCGAGATCGACTTCAGCCGCAGCAGCGCGAAGAGCCGTCCCAGCGCCGCATCCATGTTTGCGTCCACATGCGCAAGGACCTTGTCGATGCCGCTCATCCTGGCTTCCTCCTGCTCTCAGAAGCGCGCGATCACGGCGCCGAGGATCCGATTGGCGATGCCATGCCCCGCCCCCGCCGGCCCCGTCGCCTGCGCGCCGCCGAAGATATCGCGCCGCGTGAAAAGATACTCGACGCCGATGTCGAGCCAGCCCGTCCGCACCACGCCGTTGCGTTCCTCGGCGAAGGGGCTCCAGATCAGGTTGGCGAAGACCTGCTGCAACTCTTGGTTCAGCGCGGTGGCGCTGGCGGAGCCGGGCGTGAACTGCAGCGCATAGGCCGGGAAATCCTGCCGCGACCAGCTGTAGGAGAAATTGGACCGCCATTGCGGCGTCCAGAATCGCCGATAGGCCGCGGTCGCGCCCCAGGTCGGCACCGGGTCCAGCGCCAGGTTGCCGGCGCTGCCAGCCAGGCCAAGATTGGAGACGGCATCGATGCCGGCGCTGCTGCCGAAGAAGTAGCGGCCTATGCCCTCGCCGTAGTAGGCGGCAGCGACGATCTCGTCCGGCCCGAACCAGTCGGACAGCAGCCGCATCGGCATGCGCACATGCCCAGCGAAGCCCCAGCCCATGGTGCTTACGTTCTGGGCAGGCACCGCCGCGGCCGTCCCCGCGGTATCGACCCGCAACCGCCGCAGCATGCCGCGCAGGCCGAGTTCCCACCCGCTGTCCCGATAGGTCAGCCGCCCCAGGATATCGGGCATGGAGTTGATCGCGGGGCTCGCGCCGCCCGCCAGGGTGCTGGAGGGGTTCACCAGCCCGTCGACCGAGGCGTAATTGGTCTCCGGCGTCTCCAGCGAGAATTGCCCCGTCAGCCCCGGCGCCAGTCGCCCCGTCACCCGGACCTGCGCCTGGCGCACGAAGGACTGGTTCAGGTTGGTGGCGTCGATCAGCGTCTCGTAGAGCCCCTCGTTCCAGAGGCTGTTGGCGAAGCCGGCCAGCACCCGGAAGCGCTCCGTCCCCAGCTCCGCCCAGGCCTGGCGCAGACGGAAGACGGCATTGGGGGAGTTCGGCGCACCGCCGCCGAAATCGCCCTCGATCCGGGTCTCCAGCGTGCCCCAGTTGGTCAGGGTGCGGGTGTCGAAGCCGAAGCGGCTGAAGCGTCCGGACATGCCGAAATCGCCGCCCTGCTGGTCGGCGGCGCTGCCGGTGAGCGGGATGGTCGAGGGCGGCGGCGCATCCGAGGAATTGCGCCCATTGATGTCGCCCCAGCCCGTCACCTTGGCGAAGCCGTAGAAGCGGAACTGCGTCTCCGTCCCCGGGATGCGCAACGCGATGCCGGGCAGGTCGGAGCGCAACGCCTCTTCCGTCGCGAAGTCGCGGCCCATGGGATCGGGCGGGTCGAGGCCCTGGACCGGCGCCGAAGCCGCGGCCTGCTGCTCGGCGACCTGGCGGACCTCGGCGCTGGCGGCGCGGGCCTCGGCGGCGGCGCTGCGGGCCTCGGCCGCTGCGGCCATGGCAGCGGCGGCATCGGGGCCGACCGGGCGTGACGGCCGGGGGGCCGGCGGCGCGGCAGCGCGGGACGTCGTGGGGCGGGCCACGGGGTACGGAGCGGGAGCCTGACCGGGGGACGGGGCGGCCGCGCTGCGCGCCTCCAGCGCATCGAGGCGCCGCTGCATCGCCTGCAACTGGCGACGCAACTCGGCGATGGTGGCTGCGTCGTCCTGCGCCGCGGCCGGCACCACTGGCCATGCCCCGCCCAGCACCGCCATCGTGGCGAGGGCGAGCATCCTCCCGGTCCTGGTTCTTGGCATGGCGACGGCGGTCAAGGCGGGCCCCTGCTGTCGATGCCAGCAAAGGCGCGTTCCGCCGATAGCACAAGCCGCACCTCGTTCCAGCCCTGTGCGGACGATCCCAGCCCCGGGACCCGCTGACACGCCACGCCCCAGCCCCGGGACCCGATGACACGCCACGCCCGGGCCGATATCCGTCCCGGCATGCCCTTGCGCCCCGAGCCCGATCCCACCGGCCTGCTCCCCGCGCCGGTGCTGGCCGACCTGCGGCAACGCCATGCGGAACCGCACCGGGTGCACCATGTCTGGTCGGAGGTGGCGGTGCGGCTCGCCCTGGCCGAGGAGGTGCTGGGCGGCATCGCCGACAGGCTGGCCTTCATCCTGGCCATCCTGTTCCGCCACGCGGTCTGCGACCCGCGCCGCGGCGACAATGCGGCGGCCAGCGCCGCCCTCGTGCAGACGCGGTTGCGCGGCGTGGTGCCGGCCGCGCGCCTCGCCCGGGCCGCCGCGCTGCTCCGCGCGGCCGACAGCGCGGATCCGCCGGAGACGGAGGACCCGTCGCTGCGCGGCGACGCGGCGCTGCTGGCCGATATCGACGCCGCGATCCTCGGCGCGCCGCCCGCCCGCTACGCGGACTACGAGGCCGCACTGCGCCGGGAGGCGGCGCACATGGCCGAGGATGCCTGGCGCGCGGGCCGGTCCGCCGCGCTGCAGATGCTGCTCTGGCGGGACCGGCTGTACCGCACGGACCGCTTCTTCCTGGCGCATGAGCGTCAGGCGCGCCGCAACATCGAGGCGAGGATCACGGAACTGCGGCGGTGATTTGCGCTGCGCGCCGATCGGGCCTGGAATAGGCGGCGGGGAAACGCACCGAGAGTTCCATGGACCAGCCCGACGCCGCCCTCGACGCCATCATCATCGGCGCCGGCATCTCCGGGATGTACATGCTGCACCGCATGCGCGGCCTTGGCATGCGCGCCCGCGTGATCGAGGCGGGCACGGATGTCGGCGGCACCTGGTACTGGAACCGCTATCCCGGCGCACGCTTCGATTCCGAAAGCTGGTCCTACGGCTATTCCTTCTCGGAGGAGGTGCTGCGCGAATGGGAATGGCCGGAGCATTTCTCCGCCCAGCCCGACACGCTGCGCTACCTGGAATTCGTCGCCGACAAGTTCGACCTGCGGCGGGACATGCGGTTCGGCCGGCGCGTCACCGCGGCGCATTTCGACGATGCGCGCACGCTGTGGACCGTGACCATGGACGATGGCGCGACGCTCTCGGCGCCGATCCTGGTGACGGCGCTGGGACCGCTGTCCGCCTTCACCCTGCCGAACATTCCGGGGCGGGAGGATTTCCGGGGCCCCGCCTTCCATACCGCACGCTGGCCCCGCGAGGGCATCGACCTGCGCGGCAAGCGCGTCGGCATCATCGGCACCGGCGCCACCGCCATCCAGTGCATCCAGACCATCGCGCAGGACGTCGGGCACCTCACGGTCTTCCAGCGCACGCCGAACTGGGCCGCGCCGCTGCACAACCGCCGCATCACGCCGGAGGAGCAGGCCGACATCAAGTCCCGCTACGCCGAGATCTTCGAACGCTGCCGCCAGACCGACACCTGCTTCATCCACCAGGCCGATCCGCGCAAGGCGACGGAGTTGAGTGCCGCGGAGCGCGAGGCGTTCTGGGAGAAGCTCTATGGCGAACCCGGCTTCGGCATCTGGGTCGGCAATTTCCGCGACGTGCTGGTCGACCCCAAGGCCAACGCGCTGATGACCGATTGGGCGCGCGGCAAGATCCGCCAGCGCGTGAAGGACCCCGCCATCGCCGACCTGCTGACGCCGAGGAACCACGGCTTCGGCACGCGGCGCCTGCCACTCGAGAGCGGCTACTACGAGGTCTACAACCAGGACAACGTCACCCTCGTCGACATCAACACGACGCCGATCGAGCGGATCACGGAGCGCGGCATCCGCTGCACCGACCGCGAGCACGCGTTCGACGTGCTGATCTACGCCACGGGCTTCGACGGCGTGACCGGCCCCTACGACCGGATCGACATCACCGGCCCGGGCGGGCGGCGCCTGCGCGACGACTGGCAGGCCATGCCGCGCACCCTGCTCGGCATGATGGCGGAGGGCTTCCCCAACCTGCTCATGGTGCTCGGCCCGCACACCGCCCGGGGCAACATCCCGCGCAACATCGAGGAGCTGGTCGACTGGCTGACCGGCCTGCTGCAGTTCATGCGCGACAACGGCCACCACCGCGTCGAACCGCGCGCGGAGCCCGTCGCCGACTGGGTCCGGCACGTGGAGCAGGCCGCCGAGGGGCTGCTCTTCAGCCAGGTGGACAGCTGGCAGACCGGCGTGAACCGCAACGTGGAGGGCCGCCAGGTGCGCCGTACCCTCGGCTACTACGGCGGTGCCGTGCGGTTCCGGCGGAAGATCGAGGCCGTGGCCGCCGGCGGCTACCAGGAGTTCGCGTTCCGATAGCGGGAGGAAGCACGATGCGCCTGAAGGACAAGGTCGCCATCATCACCGGCGGCGGGCACGGCATGGGCGAGGCGGAGGCGCGCCTCTTCGCCCGGGAAGGTGCGGCCGTCGTCATCGCCGACGTCCGCGCCGATCTCGGCGAGGCCGTCGCGGCCGACATCGCCGCGGGCCAGGGCCGCGCGATCTTCCAGCGCTGCGACGTGACGCAGGAGGCGGACTGGAAGGCGCTGATCGCGCGGACGCTCGAGGCGTACGGCACGCTCGACATCTTGGTGAACAATGCCGGCATCAGCGGCAGTGCCGTCGGCCCCGACCCTCTCTCGCTCGAGGGCTGGAACCGGCTGATGGCGGTGAATGCGACCGGCACCTTCCTGGGCACCACCCTGTGCGCCGAGGTGATGGCGCGCCAGGGGCGCGGGTCGATCGTCAACATCTCCTCCATCATGGGGCT
>JAIYAI010000696.1 GCA_027489135.1 Acetobacteraceae bacterium | reverse complement strand
CACCAGCTTGCCGACGCCGTTCGAGGCCGCGTCCGTCACCCGCGCCTCGCCGCTCTCGACCGTGCGCATGAAGGCCTGGCCGTCGAGCCGCTGCAGCTTGTCGGGGTCGGAGAAGGCGACCAGCGGCACGCGCGCGATCACCCGGCTCTGGCCGTTGTCGTAGTTCACCGCGACGTCGCCGTTGGTGCGCATCGACAGGCCCGCATAGGCGCCGAGCGGCACGCCGTTCTGCGTCTGGTTGCGGACCGAGAAGGCGGTCGCGGCGAATTGCGTCAGGCCGCGCGCCTCGCCGAAGGCGCCGAGGCTGAGCGTCACGCTCTGCGGGCCCTGGCCGAAATCGGCGTCGAAGGTGACGGTCGCCGGCTCGCCTGCCACCACCGGGGCGGCGACGACGGAGCCCGTCGTCGGCCCGAAGCCCGCGACCGTGCCGTCCGCCGCCGCCGCGACCACCGGCGGGCCGCCCGCGCCGAAGCGGATCTCCACCGACCCGCGTGCTGCCGCGGCGATGTCGTCCGGCGCGTCGATCGCCATGCTCCAGACGTTCGGCGAGGTCTGCGTGAAGTCGAGGTTCACGATGTGCCGGACGCCCAGCGTATCGTAGAGCTGCATCTGCGCCGAGATCGGCGTCGTCGGCACGTCCGGCGGCAGGTTCGCGGCGAGCTCCATCTCGGTGGTGGCGATCGGATTGAAGACCTGCTGCGTCACCTGGATCGGCGCGAGGGTCGTGCGGTCCGGCGCGCCGAGCGGGTCCGAGGGCCAGCCCTGCAGGAAATAGCCCGACCCGTTCACCAGGAACCCGTCCGCATCCATACGGAAATCGCCGGCGCGGGTGGAGAATTGCCGCTCGTCGAAGACGGGCTGGCCGTTGGCGATGCCCATGGCGGCGGCGACGCTGAAGAAGCCCTGCCCACCGATGGCGAGGGAGAGCGGGTCCTCGGACTGCTCGATCGTGCCCTGCACCGTGTTCGTGTAGTCCGGCCGCGCGATCACCGAGCCCGGCGAGTGCGAATCCAGCGTCGATTGGGTCAGGTAGTTCACGAAGCTGGTGTCGACCCGCTTGAAGCCGACGGTCTGGCTGTTGGCGACGTTGTCCGAGACATGCCCGAGCGCGCGGCTCTGGGCGTTGAGGCCGCTGATCGCCGTGGTCAGGGCGCCGAACAGGGACATCGGTGGCTCTCCGTCTGCGGGCTCGGGAAGGACGTGCGGGCATGCAGCCGTCGCGCCCGGAGGCCGACGGCTCGCGCCGGGCAGTGCATCGGTCGTGCCAGCCCGCCCGGGCCTGCCGCCGGCAGTCCTGGCCGCGGTCCCGGCACGAATTGCCGAAGCCGCGGCGGACGCTGCCGCCTGGGCGGGCTGCGGCGCTGGCCCGCCGCTTGCCCCGGGGACAGCGATGCAGACCCAGCCCCCCGGTTCAGTTCCCGTCGCCGGCCCCGCCGCCGGCAGCGGCGCACCCCGTCCGGGCCCGCGGCCCTGGACCGCCGGCCCGCCGCAGGGGCCGGAACGAGCGGATTTCGCGGCGCTGCTGCGGTCCGCGCCGACTGATGGTGACCACCCTGTCGCGGCCGATCGGTCCTCGGGGCGGCGGCCGGCCCCCCGCGACCGCGCCCCGCCGCCTGCATCGGATGCGGATGATGGGGCCCGGGTGGGCATTGCCGTGCCCCAAGCTACTGCCGTGATGGATCCACCGGCCCGCTCCGCCGGCCCGCCAGACCCCGCCGCGGCGGTGCTCGAGCCGCAAGCCCGGTCCGCGCCACCGGCTGATCCGGCCGTTCCGGCCGATCCGGCGCAAACGGACGCCCGGGGCGAGGCTGGCGCGGGGCTGCCGGCCGCCGCGCCAGGCCTGCCTGCTACGGCTGGTGGCCCAGGGGGTGGGCCTGGTGGCTTTCCCGCGGCCGCCGCGCCAGCCGCCGCAGCCAGCCTTGCTCCGCCGCAGGGGAGGTCGGCGACGGCGGGCGGCCCTGCCGCTGACGGGCTCGCGTCGCCCCCCGCCGCCGCCCCGACGGAGGTGGTACCGACCAGCCCGGAAGACCCTGACCTGCGGGGGGTGCCAGGGACGGCCGGCGGGGCAGCCGGCGCCGCTGGCGATGCCGCAGCTGCGGCGCTGCGTGCGCAGGACATTCGGGACGATCCCGAGGTGCCCGCCACGCTGCCGCTCGGTCCGGGCGCGGCGGCCGCGCAGGGCGATGGGGTCGCCCCGCCTGGCGGCACCCCGGGCTCGGCGCTTCCGGCCCGAGAAGCGATTGATCGAGGGGTGGTCTCCGGCGCCGGTGGTGCGCCAGGATCGATGGCTTCCGGCCCCGGCGGTGTGTCAGGATCGGCGCTGCCCGGCCTCGTTGGGGCGCCAGGATCGGTGCCGCCGGCCCCCGGCGGTATGCCAGGATCGGATCGGTTCGGCCCCGGCGGTGCGCTGTCATCGGCACGGGCCGTCCCCGACAGCGCGTCGGGATCGGTGCGACCCGCGCCCGGTGAGGTTCCCGCCCCGGCCATGTCGGCGTCCGACGGTGACGCCGCCCCGACATGGCCGGTGCCCGGCGGGGATGCCACCCGGACAGCGCCGGTAGATGGCGGCGATTCTACCCAGGCATGGCCGGTGGCCGGCGGGGATGCCCTCCTGGCACCCGCTGCGACCGGCAGGGAATCGGTTCAGGCCCCGCCCTCTGGTGTGCGGGACCCGGCCTGGGCGCCGCAGACGGCCGGCGGCGGCTTCGCGTTGCCGCCCCTGTCCGGCGCGGCGCCGGTCGCGTCGGGGGCGCCGCCGATGCCTGCCGCCGCACCGGCCCAGGCGCCGCGACCGGCCGCGCCACCGCCGATGCAGCAACTCGCGCCGGTCGCCATCGCGCTGGCCCTGCTGCCGGGGGACCGGCCCGCCCTGCGGGTCGCGCTCGAGCCGCCCGAGCTCGGACGGGTGGAGGTGCGCATCCAGCGTGGCGCGGACGGCGCGGACGCGGTCCGCATCCTGGTCGAACGGCCGGAGACCCTGGCCCTGCTGCAGCGGGATCGGGGTGAGCTCGGCCGCGCCCTCGACCAGGCCGGGGTCGGGGCTGGCTCCGGCATAAGCCTCGGCCTCGCCGGGCAGGAGACGGGTGGCGGGCAGCACGGCGGCGCCCAGCGCGAGGCCGGCAGCGGCGGGGCGCCGGGGCGTGGTCCGCCCGCGCCGCAGGCCCTGGCCGCCGGTCCGCCTGAACGGTCCGTCGCGCTGCTCGGCCTGCTCGACATCGCCGTCTGACCACCCCCCGGGAGATCGCCCGCATGGCCACCAGCCCGCTCGCCGCCGCCGGAAACGCCCCGATCGGCACCGTCCCTGCCGGCACCGCCAATGCCGCCGCCCAGGCGGCCGCCGGCACCACCGGCTTCGGGGGCGACTTCCAGACCTTCCTCAAGCTGCTGACGACGCAGCTGCAGAACCAGGACCCGACCAACGCGATGAGCCCGGAGCAGATGACCTCCCAGCTCGTGCAGTTCGCCGGGGTCGAGCAGCAGAT
>JAIYAI010000152.1 GCA_027489135.1 Acetobacteraceae bacterium | reverse complement strand
TGGCGGCCGCGGGCATGGTGGTGCTCGGCCTCCCGGTGGACCTTGCTGACCAGGGGGCAGGTGGCGTCGAGGAAGAACATCTCCCGCCGCTGCGCCTCGGCCGGGATCGCCTTCGGTACGCCATGGGCGGAAAACACCACGGGCTGGCCGTTGTCCGGGATCTCGTCGAGCTCCTCGACGAAGACGGCGCCCTGGCGTTCCAGCGATTCCACGACGAAGCGGTTGTGCACGATCTCATGCCGCACGTAGACCGGCGCGCCGTAGCGGCGGATCGCCTCCTCGACGATCTTGATCGCGCGGTCGACGCCGGCGCAGAAGCCGCGTGGGCCGGCCATCAGCACGCGCAGGCGAGGCTTTTCGCCGGGCGCCGGGGTTGGCCGCTCGGCGTTCCGCGCCGTCTCGAGCCGGGACTGGGCAGGGGGGAGCGTCGTGTCGGGCAAGGGACCTTCCCGGCGGTTGGACGTTGGCAGAGGCGAACATGTGGAGCGGGAAGCCGGTCCTGCCATGGGGCTGGTGGCGATCGCCCCCACTTCCTATCCCATCGGGCGCCGGGGTGCCATGGCGGTCCCACCCGCCGGCGCGCTGCGATGCCCGTGCGATGCGGGCGCGGTGTGACAGCCCCGGCATTTCGTGGCACTTGGCGCCGCGGCGGACCGCTGCGGACCGCGGGAGGGCAAGGGATGCGGGCGCTCAGCCGTTCATGTCAGGCGATGCTGATGCTGGCCCTGCCGCTTGGCCTGCTGGCATGTGGCGGAGACCGGGAGACCTCGGCGCCCATCGCCTGCCCGCAACCCTCCATTCCCGCCGACGCCGCAGACCTGACCCGCTACCGGCCCGGCGCGATCCGTGACCTGACCACCGTGGAGTTCGACGCGCGCCTGAACGGCCTCTCCGGCGGCTGCCGGCCGGCGCGGCGCGGCGAGGCGGTGGAGCTGCGCGTCACCCCGAACCTCGTCGTGGACCGTGGACCGGCCGCCCAGAGCCGCGCGGTGCAGGTGCCTTGGACCATCGCCGTGCTCGACAACGAGACGAACGAACCGCTGGCGACGCCGCAGCGCTTCACGACCACCGTGGTCTTCGGCGCCAACGAGACCCGCGCGACCGTGGAGGGACAGTCCGTGACCATTGCCCTGCCCGTCTCCGAGTCGCGCCGCGCCACGGACTACCGGGTGCTGGTTTTCCTGCAGCTCGAGCAAGACGAGCTGGCCCAGAACCGGCGCCGCGGGCCGCGCTGACCTGACCGGGACCCGGGGCCCGGGGGGGCGCGGACGAAACGCGACTCGGGCCTGCCGCAGCATTCGGTTGCGCCGGCGCGGGGCGCGGGGTAGACCCGCGCCACCCGCAGATCCCGCGCGGGAGAGAGCGATCGGGGCCTCGTTCCTGGATCGCCGCCGAAGGCGCAACCGGCCCCCGGAAACGCTCAGGCAGAAGGGCCGCGTGGGGAAGGGACCTCTGGAAAGCCCGTCATCCGGAAGGATGGCGGCACCGACGGAGTAAGGCGTGCCTCGGGAGGGCGCGCCGAATCTCTCAGGTCATCGGACAGAGGGGGGCCACGCACCATGCGCACGCCATACCGGCGTGGCTGGAGGGATCGTGGCCGGCAGCGACTCGACGGATACTCTTCTGGAAACCCCGCTCGGCGCGCTGCATCGCGCGCTCGGCGGCCGCATGGTGCCCTTCGCGGGTTATGCCATGCCGGTGCAGTACCCGGCCGGCATCATGGCCGAGCACCTGCATTGCCGGGCGCAGGCGGCACTGTTCGACGTCTCCCACATGGGCCAGGCCGAACTGCTGGGCGAGGGCGCGGCCGCGGCGCTGGAGCGCCTGACCCCGGCCGATGTCGCGGGCCTCAAGCCGGGCCGCCAGCGCTACGGCCTGCTGACGACCGAGGATGGCGGCATCTTCGACGACTTCATGGTCGCCAACCTGGGCGAGCGGCTGTTCCTCGTGGTCAATGCCAGCCGCAAGGCGGAGGATTTCGCCCGGATCGAGGCCGCGCTGCCCGCCGGCGTCACGCTGCGGCCGCTCCCGGACCGGGCGCTGGTCGCGTTGCAGGGGCCCGCGGCGGCCACTGCCGTCGCCGCCATCGCGCCGGACCTGCCGGGGATGTCCTTCATGCAGGTGAAGGCGACCACCATCGCGGGCATCGACGCCCTGGTCAGCCGCTCCGGCTACACAGGCGAGGACGGGTTCGAGATCAGCGTGGCCGCCGACACGGCCGAGGCGCTCGCGAAGGCGCTGCTGGCGCTGCCCGGCGTGCAGCCGGCCGGCCTCGGCGCCCGGGATTCGCTGCGGCTGGAGGCCGGGCTCTGCCTCTACGGCAACGACATCGACCTCACGACCAGCCCGGTCGAGGCGGCGCTGACCTGGACCATCGGCAAGCGCCGCCGGATGGAATGGAACTTCCCCGGTGCGGACCGCGTGCGCGCGGAGCTCGCCAACGGCACGAAGCGCCTGCGCATCGGCATCCGGCCCGAGGGGCGCCAGCCCGCCCGCAGCCATACGCCGGTGCATGCGCCGGACGGCAGCGCGGTGGGCGAGATCACCTCGGGCGGCTTCGGCCCCTCCGCGAATGCGCCGGTCGCCATGGGCTATGTCGATCGCGCCCTGGCCGAGGACGGCACGGCGCTGGCGTTGATGGTGCGGGGCAAAGCGCTGCCGGCCCGCGTCGCCCCGCTGCCCTTCGTTCCCCATCGCTACGCGCGCTGACCCGCGCCCCCGTCCCGACGCATCGCGCGCCGACCCCTCTCCCGAAGGAACCGCGACAATGGCCGAGCTTCGCTACACCAAGGACCACGAATGGGTACGCCTCGAAGGCGACAGCGCGACGGTCGGGATCACCGACCATGCGCAGACAGCCCTCGGCGACGTGGTCTTCGTGGACCTGCCTGAGATCGGGCGCGAGGTCGCGGCGGGCGAGGCGATCGCGGTGGTGGAGAGCGTGAAGGCGGCATCGGACGTCTACGCCCCGATCGCCGGCCGGATCGTCGAGGTGAATGCGGGCCTCACCGACGACCCCGCGCTGATCAACGCCTCGCCCACCGGGGATGGCTGGTTCTTCCGCATCGAGCCCAAGGACCCGGCCGAGATCGCCGCCCTGATGGACGACGCGGCCTATGCGCGTTTCGTGGAGAGCGAGGCATGAGCGAGCACCTGAAGGAACTCTCCGCGCTCGAGGACCACGGCGCCTTCGCGGAGCGCCACATCGGCCCCTCCGAGGCCGAGATCGCCGAGATGCTGCGCGTCGTCGGCGCGAAGAGCCTCGAGGACCTCGCGGCCCGCACCGTGCCGGGCGGCATCCGCGGCGTCGACCTCTCGGCCCTGCCGGCCCCGATCAACGAGGTCGAGGCGATCGAGGAACTGCGCGGCCTTGCGGCGCAGAACAAGGTCATGACCTCGCTGATCGGCCTCGGCTACCACGGCACCTACACGCCGCCGGTGATCCTGCGGAACGTGCTGGAGAACCCGGGCTGGTACACGGCCTATACGCCCTACCAGGCGGAGATCGCCCAGGGCCGGCTGGAGGCGCTGGTCAACTTCCAGACCATGGTCGCCGACCTGACCGGCCTGCCGATGGCCAATGCCTCGCTGCTGGATGAGGCGACGGCCGCGGCGGAGGCGATGGCGCTGGCCCATGCCGCGCACAAGGGCAAGTCCGACATCATGCTGGTCGCCGACGACCTGCATCCGCAGACGCTCGCCGTGGTGCGCGTGCGCGCCGAGCCCGTCGGCATCCAGGTGGTGGTCGCGGCACCGGAGGAGATTGCCGCCCGGGCCGCCGCGATGACGCCCTTCGCCGTGCTGTTGCAATACCCCGGCACGACGGGCCAGGTGCGCGACCTGGCGCCGGAGATCGCCGCCGCCCACGCCGCCGGCGCCCTGGCCATCGTCGCGGCCGACCCGCTCTCGCTCTGCCTGCTGACGCCGCCCGGGGAGATGGGTGCCGATGTCGTCATCGGGTCCAGCCAGCGCTTCGGCGTGCCGCTGGGCTATGGCGGGCCGCATGCCGCCTTCATCGCGGTGAAGGATGCGCTGAAGCGCCTGCTACCGGGGCGCCTCGTCGGCGTCTCCGTCGATGCCGCCGGCGCGCCCGCGATGCGCCTCGCCCTGCAGACGCGGGAGCAGCACATCCGGCGCGAGAAGGCGACGTCCAACATCTGCACCGCCCAGGTGCTGCTGGCCGTCATGGCCGGCATGTATGCGGTCTGGCACGGGCCGGAGGGGCTGAAGCGCATTGCCCGCCGCGTCGCGCTGCAGGCCCGGGTGCTGGCCGGCGCCGCGCGCAAGGCGGGCATGGCGCTGCGCCACGACGCCTTCTTCGACACCATCGCCATCGAGGCCGGCGACCGTGCCGATGCCGTCATCGCGGCGGCCGTGGCGCGCGGCTTCAACCTGCGGCGCGAGGGGGATCTCGTCTGCATCGCCCTCGACGAGACGGTGACGCGTGACGAACTCGCCACCCTGGCCGAGGTGCTGGGCGGCGGCGCGCTGGAGGGGATCGCGGCCATCGGCGGCATTCCCGCTGTGCTGGCGCGGACCAGCCCCTTCCTGACCGCCGAGGTCTTCAACAGCCACCACAGCGAGCACGCGATGCTCCGCTACCTCAAGCGGCTGGAGGACAAGGACGTCGCGCTGAACCGCAGCATGATCCCGCTCGGGTCCTGCACGATGAAGCTGAACGCGACGGCGGAGATGATCCCGGTCACCTTCCCGGGCTTCGCGCAGATCCACCCCTTCGCGCCGGTGGACCAGGTGCCGGGCTACCTCACGCTGATCCGGCGGCTCGAAGGCTGGCTCGCCGCGGTGACCGGCTTCGCCGCCGTCTCGCTGCAGCCCAATGCGGGCAGCCAGGGCGAGTATGCCGGGCTGCTGGCGATCCGCGCCTTCCACCAGGCGCGGGGCGAGGGGCATCGCGACATCTGCCTGATCCCGTCCTCTGCGCATGGCACCAACCCCGCCTCCGCGGTGATGGCGGGGATGAAGGTCGTGGTGGTGGGCTGCGACCGCGACGGCAACGTCGACGTCGGCGACCTGCGCGCCAAGGCGGAGCAGCATGGCGCCAACCTCGCCGCGCTGATGGTGACCTACCCCTCCACCCATGGCGTCTTCGAGGAGGCGATCCGCGAGATCTGCGACCTGATCCATGCCCAAGGCGGCCAGGTCTACATGGACGGCGCCAACATGAACGCGCAGGTCGGGCTGACCGCGCCGGGCCGGATCGGCGCCGATGTCTGCCACCTCAACCTGCACAAGACCTTCTGCATCCCGCATGGCGGCGGCGGGCCCGGCGTGGGCCCGATCGGCGTCGCGGCGCATCTCGCGCCGCATCTGCCGAACC
>JAIYAI010000493.1 GCA_027489135.1 Acetobacteraceae bacterium | reverse complement strand
GACGCCCGAGGCCTTCAAGCGCGTGCTCGAGAAGGAGATAGAGGGCTTCGGCGAGCTGTTCCGGATGCTGAGCTACCAGAAGATCGGCACCTCCACGATGCAGTCCCGCGCGCTGGGCGGCGTGGCGGGGGGGACCTACCTCTTCGCGCTGCCGGGCAGCACGGGGGCCTGCAAGGATGCCTGGGACGACATCCTGCTGTTCCAGCTCGACGCCCGGCACCGCCCCTGCAACCTGGTGGAGCTGATGCCGCGGCTGCAGGAGCATCTGAAGGCGGCGTGAGGGCGCGACTTCGGTTAGTGTGCATCATGGATCGTCCCTTCATTCGGCGAGTTCGCCTGCGAAACTACAAGAGCATCGCGGCATGCGATGTGACCCTGGAACAGCTGGTCTTTCTTGTTGGACGAAACGGGGCCGGGAAAAGCAACTTTCTGAACGCACTCTCGTTCGTCGCCGATGCGCTGCGCGGATCGCTCGACCTAGCACTTCGTGAGCGTGGGTCGATCCAAGAGGTACGGCGACGGTCGGGCGGACACCCGAACCACTTTGGGATTCGCCTGGATTTCGAACTGCCCGGCGGAGAAGTCGGCTTCTATAGCTTCCGGATCGGCGCACGCCCGCAGGGGGGATACCTGGTCCAGGAAGAACGTTGCGATATCGCGCCGGCGCTCGGCCTGGGGGCGGACCGGAGCTTCCATCTGCGCGAGGGATCACTGGTCGCCTCATCGATCCGGGTCCCACCGGCCGTCCTGAAGGACCGCCTCTTCCTCGTTGCGGCGTCGGGTCTGCCCGAGTTCCGGCCTGCTTTCGACGCGCTCTCGCGGATGGTCGTCTACAACATCAATCCCAGGCTTATCGCCGACGTACAGCCCCCTGATCCAGGCGACCTGCTCCGGAGGGACGGCAGCAACGCCGCAAGTGTCTTCCACGCGTTGGCCGCTGCCGATCAATCAAGGATTGAAGCGCGACTCGCAGCGATCGTTCCTGGCATCGCGGGCATCGAGCGCCGGGATTTCGGCGGGCGAGAGACGCTTGAGTTTCGGCAAGTTACGGCGGGGCAGGCAAGCCCCTGGCGCTTTCCGGCAGCGAGCATGTCCGACGGCACCCTGCGCGCCTTCGGCGTTTTACTTGCGATTGCCCAGCTCGGACGGGCTGCCGACGCCGTCTCACCACCCCTTCTGATTGGGATCGAGGAGCCGGAAATCGCTCTGCATCCCGGTGCAGCCGCGACGCTGCTGGGAGCGCTGAGATCGGGCGCGACTCAAGGACAGATACTTGTGAGCAGCCATAGTCCCGAGTTGCTTGATAACGACGATATCCCCGCCGAATCGCTCCTGGCGGTCGAGAGCCATGACGGCCAGACGCGTATCGGCGCGCTGGACATCGCCTCGCGCGAGGCCCTGCGCGACCAGCTCTTCACGCCAGGCGAGCTCCTTCGCCAGGACCAGCTTGCGCCCCATCCGGACGTGGTCGACGATAGCGATGACCGCCAGCTACGCCTCTTCGAGCCTCTGGCGGACTGACCATGCCCTTCGTCGCGCCCATCGTCGAAGGCCAGGGAGAGGTTCTGGCGGTCCCTCCGCTCCTTCAGCGACTGCATCGGCACATCGGTGGGTCGGAACGGCTGAATGTGAACCAGCCCATCAGGGTGAAGGCGCCAAAGTTTCTGCACGATCCGACCGAGCAGGAGCGCATGCTGGTGCTCGCCGCGGCGAAGGCTCGCCAGGCCCGCGGCATTGTCCTGATCCTGCTCGATGGCGATGCGCGAACCGATACGCGCTGCCCTGCCGAGCTCGGCCCAAGACTTCTCGCCACATCTCGGCAGGTCGCACCCGATGTCCCCGCGCTTGTGGTCCTTGCAGAGCAGGAGTTCGAAAGCTGGTTCCTGGCGGCTGCACCATCACTCCGGGGCCAGTTCGGCATTCCATCAGGCTTTGCTCCCACGCAGCGCCAGATGGGTCGGCGGGACGCAAAAGGTCAACTCAACGCGGTGATGGCAGGCGGCTACGACCCCATACAGCATCAGGCGCTGCTCGCACG
The DNA here is from genome assembly GCA_027489135.1 of Acetobacteraceae bacterium. Taxonomy (GTDB): domain Bacteria; phylum Pseudomonadota; class Alphaproteobacteria; order Acetobacterales; family Acetobacteraceae; genus JAIEOP01. The sequence goes on along the minus strand of JAIYAI010000493.1, from coordinate 12,036 downwards.
CGCCATGAATATCGATCTAGCCGCGCGCGGAAATGCCTCCTTCGCCCGTCTCTGCAATCGCCTGACGGAGGTCTGGTTGGGTCCTACACCGTCCGCCGCATCAGGCTGAAGCTCTGCCCCGTCGGCCCCGTGCCGGGATACCCCGCCAGCATCACCGCCAGCGGCACCACGTCCTCGGGCTGCTTCACCCACTCGACCGGGCTGCCGATCACGCCGCCTGAATCGAGCGTGCCCGCCGTCATTGCCGTGCGCACCGGCCCCGGCACCAGCTCGTTCACCGAGATGCCATCGCCGCGCAACTCGTTCGCCAGGATGCGCACCAGCATCCACACCGCGGCCTTCGAGCAGGAATACGCCGCGTGCCCGTTCAGGCTGTTGTGGCCCATGCCCGAGCCGATGATCACCATCCGCCCGCCGCCCCGCGCGCGCATATGCGGGATGGCCAGCCGGGCGCAGTGATAGGCGCCGGTCAGGTTCACTGCGATGGTGCGCTCGAACAGCGCGGGGTCGCTCGCCTCGACCTTCGCCTGGTCGAGGCTGACGCCGGCATTCACGAACAGGATGTCGATGCCGCCCGCGCGCGCCACCACGCCCTGGTAGAGCGCCGCGACCGAGGCCGCATCCGTGACGTCGACCGGCAGCGCCAAGGCGTCGGTGCCGATCGCCGCGGCGGTCGTCTCGATCTCCGCCATGCTGCGCGCGGCGACGCAGACGCGCGCCCCCGCCGCCGCCAGCCCCCCGGCGATTGCCGCGCCGATGCCGCGCCCACCGCCCGTCACCACGGCGACCTTGCCCGCCAGCGTGCCCGTCGCGCCCATGTGCCCTGCTCCCGTTTCCCCGGACGCCACCCTGCCGCAACCCGGCGTGCCGCGCTACGCTTGGCCCCGGATCCGGAGGAAGCCCCCATGGACGGCATCGCCCGCGCCAACGACCAGCAGGCGCAGCTCCAGGCGCTCTATGCGGAGATGGCGCCGCACAGCCTCTATCCGCTGTGGGAGGTGCTGGCGGCGCTGGTGACGCCGACGCCGCGCTCACCCGCCCGCGTGCACCGTTGGGAATACGGCCCCGCCCGCGACTACCTGCTGCGCGCCGGCGACCTGATCAGCGCCGAGCAGGCCGAGCGCCGCGTGCTGATCCTGGAGAACCCGGGCCTGCCCGGCACCTCCGCCGTCATCCCGAGCCTCTATGCCGGGCTGCAGCTGATCCTGCCCGGCGAGATCGCGCCCTGCCATCGCCACACGCAATGCGCGCTGCGCTTCGTGATGGAAGGCGAGGGCGCCTACACCGCCATCGACGGCGAACGCGCCATCATGCGCCCCTTCGACCTGGTGCTGACGCCCAACTGGCAGTGGCACGACCACGGCAACGAGAGCGACCGGCCGATGATCTGGCTCGACGGGCTCGATATCCCGACCGTGCGCTTCTACGACGCCTCCTTCGCCGAACGGCTGGAGAGGCCGGCGCAGAACCAGGCCGTGCCCGCCGGCGACAGCCTGCGCCGCTACGGCCGCAACCTGCGCCCCATGCGCGGCACCGCCGCCGATCGCCGGCCCGCGCACCAGCCGCTGTTCCACTACCCCTATGCCGAGTGGCGGGAGAGCCTGATGGGGCTGGCCGCGTCGGAGGCGCCGGACCCGCATCTCGGCCATGCGCTGGAATTCGTGAACCCGGCGGATGGCGGGCCGATCATGCCGACCATCGCCGCGCATGTGCGCCACATCCCCGCGGGCTTCGAGTCGAAGCCGCGGCGCAGCACCGACGGCACGATCCTGGTCGTGGTCGAGGGGCGCGGCACCGCCCGCATCCACGGGGTGGAGCAGAAGCTGGCCGAGCGCGACCTGCTCGTCGTGCCGTCCTGGCAGGCGCTGGAGATCCGGGCGGAAACCCCGTTGGTGCTGTTCGGCTATTCCGACAAGGCCGCGCAGGAGAAGCTCGGCCTGTGGCGCGAGGACAGACTCCAGTAGATCCAAGGGCCTGCCCGACGTGCCGGACAAATAGCCGGGTCCCTCCCCGGCGTCCGGGCATGGCTCACGCCCTTGATGATCGTCCCCTAGCCGATTCTGGTCTGATTTCGCAACGATAAAGCGGCCGCCCGCCGCAACCCCGCGTCCGACCCGGCGTTCTGCCCCCATGCAGACCCGGAGAGACAGCATGGCCATCAGCAAGGACGGCAAGGTCGAGAAGGACGGCAAGGTCGAGACCGCCCTCCATGACAGCTTCCCCGCCAGCGACCCGCAGGCGCCCGGCCCCGCCCGGGGTGTCCGCGCGGCGCCGGCGGAGGAGATGATGCCGGACGGCGCCGCCCTGGACGCGCCTGGCGACGCCGCCACGGTCACGCGTCGCTTCCCGGATGCGGAGAGCGCCAAGCTCGCGCTCGAGACCCTGGTGCGCGAGGGGCCTCTCGACCGGCGGCAGGGCGCGATCACGGCCGAGGGCACGGCGGCGCGGCTGACCCTGACGCTGCCGGATGAGGACCGGGAGCGTCTGGCCGCGCTGCTTGACGGCCTGGCCCGCCCTGTGGCCGGTCCGGCGCGGGTGGCGTGACGCCGGGCAGTCAGACCAGCCAGATATCCGAGGCTGCCAGCGCCGGCAGGCTCGTGAAGCGCGCCGCCTCCACCGCGGCGCCGGCGCCGCTGCCATCGGCGTCCCAGTGCAGGCTGCCGTCGCCTAGCCGGCGAGGTTCGCCTCGAAGGCGGTGCGCAGGATCTCGACCCGGTCGCCCTGGGCGGCCGAGAAATCCGTGATGGTGTTGGCCTGCTTCACCGCGGTCGCGACGGCGAAGACGAAGCGGTCGGCGCCGCTGCCGCCCGTCAGCTTGTCGGCGTCCCCGCCTCCGTCGAGGATATCGTTGCCGCTTCCGCCGGAGAGGTTGTCCTTGCCCGCGCCGCCCAGCAGCAGGTCATCGCCATTGCCACCCGCGAGCTTGTCCTTGCCGTCGCCGCCTTCGAGCAGGTCGTTGCCGCCGCCGCCAGCAAGGCCGTTGGCGCTGCCGTTGCCGGTGATCCAGTTGTCCCGGGCGTTGCCGGTGCCGTCGATCCCCGCCGTGCCGATGAGGGTGAGGTCGAAGAAATTGGCGGCCAGTGTCCAGGTGACGGAGGAGAGCACCTTGGCGAGGCCCACGGCGTCTTCCAGCAGCACGTCTCCGGCATCGTCCACCACATAGGTATCGTTGCCCGCGCCGCCGATCATGGTGTCCGCGCCCGCACCGCCATCGAGGCTGTCATTGCCGTCGTTGCCGTCGTTGCCGTCTAGCAGGTCCGCGCCCTCGCCGCCGGCGAGGCTGTCATTGTCGGCGCCGCCGAGCAGGGAATCCTGGCCCGCTTTGCCGTCGATGGAGTCGTTGCCGGCCGCCCCGTTCAGCACGTCGCCAAAACTGCCGCCGAGCTTGGTGTCGGCGCCGGCGCCGCCGGACCAGGTAATTGGCTGGTTCGGGCCATAGACGATGAAGGCGCCGCCGACCGCTGCCGGGATGCCGATGGTCGCCTGCTTGATGCCCGGCGCCCCGACCAGCACGTCCCCGAAGCCATCGCCGTTTACGTCCCCCGCGGCGGAGACGGATGTGCCCGCGCGGTCGCCCTCGCCGATGGCACCGCCGCCCGGCGCGCCGCCGAGGATGCGGAAGCCCTCCGCCTCCGCGAGCCAGGCCAGCGCAACAGGCCCGGAGCGCGTGCCGGCTTGGCCATAGATCACGTAGGCGCTGCCGTTGCCGCCCGCGGCATTGCTCGAATCAGGGGCGCCGATGATCATATCGGCGAGGCCATCGCCGTTGACATCGCCCGCGGCGGCGACCGCGAGGCCCGTCTGGTCTCCGGGCAAGGCGCCGTCCATGCGGAAGCCCTGGGAGGGCAGCAGCGCCGCAAGGGAGACGGTGCCGACCGGCGTTGCGCCCGGCCCATAGAGCAGGTAGGCCGCCGATGCGCCCGAGGCCCCGATCAGAAGGTCGCCGATCCCGTTCCCGTTCGTGTCGCCGACGGCTGCCACGGCTCTGCCCGCTCCCGTGCCCGCGGCCCCCTGGATGAGGAAGCCCTGCGATGCCGTCAGGGCGCTCAGGTCGACCGTCTCCGTGAAGCCGCCGGCCTGGCCGTAGACGACATAGGTGCGGTGGTCGCCCGGGCTGCCGATGAGAAGGTCGCCGATCCCGTCTCCGTTCACGTCCCCGGCGCTGGCGATGGCGACGCCAGTCGCGGAAGCCAGCGTAGCCTGGAACCGCACACCCTGCGCCGTGCTCATGGTGGCGAGGTCGATCGGTCCGGCCGGACCGCCGGGGGTTCCGAAGACGACATAGGCTCGCTGGGTGAAAGCATCCCCGAACGCCACGTCATCGATGCCATCGCCGTTGATGTCGCCGACCGGCGTCGGCGAAATTGCAGACCGGTCGACCCGGTGATCCTGACACCTTGCGTCGCGCCGAGGCTGGCCAGATCGATCGGTCCCGCGATGCCGCCGGCCTGTCCGTAGATGATGGATGCTGCACCAGCGTTCGTCCGGAGGACGACAACGTCGTCGATGCCGTGGGCGTTGATGTCGCCGGCGCTGTGTCCCGTCAGGGCCGTGCCGCCCCCACTCGCGGGCGTCACGGCGAATCCCTGCGCGGCGGTCAGCGCCGACAGATCCACGGAGGACGGCAAGCCGCCAACGCGGCCGTAGACGACGAACAGGCCCACATTGCCGCTGCCGATGACGAAATCGCCGATACCGTCATTGTTGAAATCCCCGCCTTGCCCGACGGATTGACCGATTTGGCGGGGACCAACGATCGATGGATAGAAGAGGCTGACGCCCTGCTCGGCCGTGAAGCTGCCGAGATCGATGGTGAGCATGGGGCCCTCCGCACGGCCCGGCCAGCGCGGAGCCCGGTTCCTGCGGGCGGCATGGTCGCGCATCCGTGAACGCACGGAAAATCGCGGCTGCGTGATTTACGTGTCGCAATCACAACATAACAGGTCTCGATGCAAAACCGTGCGGCGTCGACGCCATCGCGGCGGGGCTGGCGGGTCGCGTCGCGGCCGCCTTCTGCGGGGGCCCCATCGGGACGGCAGGTCGCACCCCCTGCATCCCCGGAGCTGGTCGAGGAAACGGCGGCCGCTGTTTCGACCCGCGCGGCGTCAGCCCGCCGGCACGCCCTTCGTCGTCGAGTACTCGAAATGCAGCGCCTCCCCCGGGAAGACCCGGGGATGGATGGCATGGGCGGCCATGGCGGCCTCGGAGAAGCCCTGCAGGATCAGCTTCAGCTTGCCCGGGTAGGTGGCGATGTCGCCGATGGCGAAGACGCCGGGCAGGGTGGTCTCACAGGTCGCCGGCGTGACGGCGATGTGGTGCCGGTCGAGCCCCAATCCCCAGGTGGCGATGGGGCCGAGTTCCATCGACAGCCCGAAGAAGGCGAGCAGGTGGTCGGCCGGCACCGTCCGCGTCTCCCCCTTCAAGGTCGCCAGCACGACACCCGTCAGGGTGGCCCCGTCGCCCTCCAGCCCATGCAGCTGGTAGGGAATGGCCATCTCGATTTCCCCGGCCGCCGCCGCAGCTTCCAGCCGCGCGGCGCTTTCCGGGGCGGCGCGGAACTTGGGCCGGCGATGCACCACCGTGACCTTCGCAATGTCCTTGAGCGAGAGCGCCCAGTCCACCGCGCTGTCGCCGCCGCCGGCGATGACCACGCGCTTGCCGGCGAACTCGTCCCGCCGCGCGACCAGGTAGCGCACACCGCCCCCGGCCTCGTAGCCGGCGAGGCCATCGAGGGGCGGGCGATTCGGCCCGAACGCGCCGGCGCCGGCAGCAATGATGACGGCCCTGACCCGCAGCTCCTCTCCCCCGCTGGTGCCGAGCACGAAGCCGCCCTCCGCCGGCGCCAGCGTCTCGACCCGGCGGCCGAGCAGCATGACGGGGTCGAAGGGCGCGGCCTGGGCCTCCAGCTGCCGCACCAGGTCCTGGGCGTCGATGCTGGGATGCGCCGGGATGTCGAAGATCGGCTTCTCCGGGTAGAGCGCGGTGCACTGGCCGCCGATCGCCTCCAGCGCATCCACCACGACGCAGCGCATCTTCAGCATGCCGCATTCGAAGACGGCGAAGAGGCCGACGGGCCCCGCGCCGATGATCGCCACGTCGGTCTCGATGGTCGTCGGCATGACTGGGCCCGTCCCGGTTCGGCGGGCTCTCTACCGGGGCGGGGCCGGGCGGGCAAAGCCGGTCGGGGCGGAGCCGGGGGCGCCATGACGCGCCGGCATGGCCGCCCTGCCCGGCCGGACGGGACGGAGGCCGCACGGCACTTGCCTTCCCGGCACGGAGGGGATTAAGCGCGGTCGTCACCTGTCGGGTTGTGACCGTCTTGACCGCATCCCCCCCGGGCGCCGGCGCTTCGCACAAGCGGTCGGACGCCCTGACCCCGGCCCTGCTGCTCGGCGTGCTCGGGGTCGTCTACGGCGACATCGGCACCAGCCCGCTCTACGCGCTGAAGGCGGCGGCGCTGCACTTCTCCCATGACGGGCTGGCGCGGTGGGAGATCATCGGGCTGCTCAGCCTGATCCTCTGGTCGCTGATCCTCACCGTCACGGTGAAGTACATCATCTTCGTCCTGCAGGCGGACAACCGCGGCGAGGGCGGCATCATGGCGCTGATGGCCCTGGCCCAGCGCGTCGCGCGGGGGGAACGCGGCAGGCGCACCATCGCCCTGATCGGCATGGCCGGCGCCTGCCTGTTCTTCGGCGATGGCATCATCACGCCGGCGATCTCCGTCCTGTCGGCGGTGGAGGGGCTGAAGGTCATCTCCCCGGTCTTCGACGAGGCCATCATCCCGCTCTCGCTGGCCATCCTGATCGCCCTGTTCCTGGCGCAGTACCGCGGCACCCAGGCGATGGGGCGGTATTTCGGCCCGGTGATGGTGCTGTGGTTCGGCACGCTCGGCGTGCTCGGGCTGATCGAGACGCTGCGCCACCCGGGGATCCTGGTGGCCTTCTCGCCCCACTTCGCCTTCGAGTTCTGCGTGCATTACCACTGGGCGGCCTTCATCGCGATGGGCTCGGTGGTGCTGGCGGTGACGGGGGCGGAGGCGCTCTATGCCGACATGGGGCATTTCGGCCGCAAGCCCATCCGGATCGCCTGGCTGGGCTTCGTGCTGCCGGCGCTGGCGCTGAACTACCTCGGCCAGGGCGCGCTGCTGCTGTCCGAACCGGAGTCGCTGGAGAACCCCTTCTTCTTCCTCGCGCCCGACTGGTTCCGCCTGCCTCTGGTGGTGCTGGCCACGGCGGCGACCATCATCGCCAGCCAGTCGATGATCTCGGGCGCCTTCTCGATCGGGCGGCAATGCGTGCAGCTCGGCTTCCTGCCGCGCCTCGTCGTCCGCCACACCAGCGAGACCGAGGAGGGGCAGATCTACCTGCCGCAGATCAACTTCGCGATGCTGATCGGCGTCGTGATCCTGGTGATGGAGTTCCGCAGTTCGGAAGCGCTGGCGGCGGCCTATGGCATCGCGGTGACCGGCACCTTCGTCGCCACCTCCTGCCTCGCCTTCCTGGTGTTCCGCCGGCAGTTCGGCTGGCCCATGCCGGCGGTGGTGGCGGTCTTCGGGCCGCTGCTGCTGCTGGACGTGGTGTTCTTCATCTCCAACGTCCTGAAGGTGCCGGAGGGCGGCTACGTGCCGCTGGTGCTCGGCCTCGCGCTGATGGCGCTGATGACCACTTGGTACCAGGGGCGGCAGCTTCTGTTCGCGCGCTTCCGCCAGGACAGCCTGCCGCTGAAATCCTACCTGGCGCGGCTGCCGCAGTCGCGCACCATCCGGGTCCCAGGCATCGCGGTGTTCATGACCAGCCAGGCGGACTACCTGCCCGGCGCGCTGCTGCACAACCTCAAGCACAACAAGGTGCTGCACGAACGGGTTCTGTTCGTCACCGTGCAGAACGAGGACATCCCCGAGGTCGGGCCGGACCGCCGCCGCAGCGTCGAGGAACTGGCCACCGACATCCACCGCGTCACGCTGCGCTACGGCTTCCAGGAAAGCCCCAACATCCCGCGTGAGCTGGAAGGGTTGCGCGAGGCGGGCATCGCCTTCGACCCAATGCAGGCGAGCTACTTCCTCGGCCGCGAGACGGTGGTGCAGGCCGCGGTGCCGAAGATGTCGAAGTGGCGGCAATGGATCTTCACGGTCATGTCGCGCAATGCTGTGCCGGCGACTGAATTCTTCCGTATCCCATCCGACCGCGTGGTGGAGCTGGGCGTGCGGGTGGCGATCTGACGACCGCAACCCGGCGCGCCGTGTCGCCGATGCGTGACTGGCCGCGGGCGCCGTCTGCTGGCATGGTCCTGCGTGATGAAGGAGAGGCGCGATGCGTAGGGTGACGCTGGTGCTAGCCAACGCCCCCGGCTTCCCCGGCGGCAGCGAAGCCCATCGCTATGAATTCGACCTGGTGCTGGACGCGCAGGACCAGCCCGACGCCACCGCCTGGCGCGCGGATGCGGGGCCGTGGCGCGCGCGGCGCGAATTCCCGGGCGAGCCGGCGCGCGACGGCGACGTGCAGCATGATGGCGAGACGGGCTGGTCGCTGCGCTTCGATTCGACCTCGGCGGGCCGCGAATTGTCCGAGCCGCTCCGCACCTCCGGCCCCGTCCGGCCCGGCGAATACGTGACCCTGATCGGAGAGGATGGCCGGGAGTGGAGCTACCGGGTGGTGAACCTGGCCTGAGGGCTCAGTAGCTCTTCGGCAGGCCCAGCACGCGCTCGGCAATGAAGCTGAGGACGAGCTCGCGCGAGATCGGCGCGATGCGGGGGATCAGGCTTTCCCGCAGGTACCGCTCCACGTGGTATTCCTGCGCATAGCCCATGCCGCCATGCGTCATCACGGCGGTCTCGGCGGCGTGGTAGCCGGCCTCGGCCGCGAGGTACTTCGCGGCATTCGCCTCCGCCCCGCAGTCCTGGCCCTGGTCGTACATCCAGGCCGCCTTGCGGGTCAGCAGGTCGGCCGCTTCCAGTTCCGCCCAGCATTTCGCCAGCGGGTGCTGGATCGCCTGGTTCATGCCGATGGGGCGGTCGAAGACGATGCGTTCCTTGGCGTACCGGGCGGCGCGGCGCAGCGCGACGCGGCCAATGCCCACGGCCTCCGCCGCGATCAGGATGCGCTCGGGGTTCATGCCGTGCAGGATGGTGCGGAAGCCGGACCCCTCGGCGCCGATACGGTCCTCCTCCGGGATCTCGAGGCCGTCGATGAACAGCATGTTCGAATCGACGGCGTGGCGGCCCATCTTCTCGATCAGCCGCACCTCGACCTTGCTGCGATCCAGGTCGGTGTAGAACAGCGACAGGCCGTCGGTTCGCTTCTTCACCTGGTCGGCCGGCGTGGTGCGCACCAGCAGCAGCACCTTGTCGGCGACCTGGGCGGTGGAGGTCCAGATCTTCTGCCCGTGCACGACGTAGCGGTCGCCGCGCTTCTCGGCGCGGGTCTTCAGCGCCGTGGTGTTGAGGCCGACATTCGGCTCCGTCACCGCGAAGCAGGATTTCTCGCGCCCCGCGATCAGGGGGGGCAGCATGCGCCGGCGCTGCTCCTCCGTGCCGAAGACGACCACGGGGTTGAGGCCGAAGATGTTCATGTGGATGGCGCTGGCGCCGGACATGCAAGCGCCGCTCTCCGCCACGGCCTGCATCATCGTCGCGGCCTCGGCGATGCCGAGCCCACCGCCGCCATATTCCGTGGGCATGGCGATGCCGAGCCAGCCGCCCTGCGCCATGGCCTGGTAGAACTCTTCCGGGAAGGTCGCCTCGCGTTCCTTGCGCAGCCAGTAGGCATCGTCGAAGCCGGCGCAGAGGCGCGTGATGTGGTCGCGTATTTCCGCCTGCTGCTCGGTCAGCGTGAAGCTCACGGGCCGTTCCTCCTGCTCCCTCCGAGATGAGGGTCGGTCCGGGGGGCTGTCAACGAAGCGCCCCGGTGCGATCATGCGCGGATGATGGAGGAAACCCGAACCGGCCCGGCGCGCCTGCCCTCGGTCGACGCCGTGCTGCGCGGCGCCGGGGCCGTGGCAGTCGCGCGCTTCGGCCGCGTTCCCGCGACCGAGGCGATCCGCGCCGCCATCGCCGCGCTGCGCCCGGCCGTGCTGGCCGGCGCCGCCGCGCCGAATGCCGATGCCGTCGCCGCCCGCGCCATCGCCGCGCTGGAAGCGGCCGAGACCCCCTCGCTCCGTCCGGTGCTGAACCTCACGGGCGTGGTGCTGCACACCAATCTCGGCCGCGCCCTGCTGGCGGAGGAGGCCGTGGCCGCCGCAACCGCCGCCATGCGGAGCCCCGCCGCGCTGGAATTCGACCTCGGCACGGGCGGCCGCGGCGAGCGCGACGACCACATTGCCGGACTCCTCCGCGAACTCACCGGCGCCGAGGCTGCCATCGCCGTGAACAACAATGCCGCGGCCGTGACCCTCGTGCTGGCCGCGCTGGCGGCGGGGCGGGAGACGGTGCTGTCCCGCGGCGAACTCATCGAGATCGGCGGCGCCTTCCGCATGCCCGCCATCATGGCCAGCGCCGGCACGACGCTGCGCGAGGTCGGCACCACCAACCGCACCCACGCGCGCGACTACCGCGAGGCCATCGGCCCGCAGACTGCCGCGTTGATGAAGGTTCACACCTCGAACTACGTCATCCAGGGCTTCACCGCGGAGGTGGCGCCGCGCGATCTTGCCGCCATCGCGCGGGAGGCGGGGCTGCCGCTGATCGACGACCTCGGCTCCGGCACGCTGGTCGATCTCGCGCGCTGGGGGCTGAAGCGCGAACGCACCGTGCAGGACGCGCTGGCCGATGGCGCGGACATCGTCACCTTCTCCGGCGACAAGCTGCTGGGCGGGCCGCAGGCCGGGTTCATTCTGGGCCGCAAGGACCTGGTCGCACGCTGTGCGAAGCATCCGCTGAAGCGGGCCATGCGCCTCGACAAGATCCGCCTCGCCGCGCTGGAGGCGACGCTGCGCCTCTACCGCGACCCGGATCGCCTGGCGGATCGCCTCCCGACCTTGCGCCAGCTGACGCGCCCGCGCGCGGCGATCCGCGCCATGGCGGAGACGCTCGTGGCGCCGCTCGCGGCCTTCTCCGGCGGCACCGTCACGGTCGAGGACTGCGAGAGCCAGATCGGCTCCGGTGCCCTGCCGATGGAGACGCTGCCCTCCGCCGCGCTGGTGGTTCGTGGCGTCCCCCCCGAAGCGCTTGCCGCGCGCCTGCGCGCGCTGCGCCTGCCGGTGATCGGCCGCATCCGTGACGATGCGCTCCGGCTCGACCTGCGCTGCCTGGAGGCGCCCGGGACCCTCCTCGACGCCCTCGCATGATCGTCGGCACCGCAGGCCATATCGACCACGGCAAGACCAGCCTGGTCCGCGCCCTCACCGGCATCGACACCGACCGCCTGCCGGAGGAGAAGGCGCGCGGCATCACCCTCGATCTCGGCTTCGCCTATGTGCCGCTGGACGGCGGCGGCGTGCTCGGCTTCGTCGACGTGCCGGGCCATGAGCGGCTGGTGCACACGATGATCGCCGGCGCCGCCTCCATCGGCATGGCGCTGCTGGTGGTCGCGGCGGATGACGGCGTCATGCCGCAGACGCGGGAACACCTGCAGATCCTCTCGCTGCTCGGCCTGGCGCGCGGCGTCGTCGCGCTGACCAAGACGGATCTCGTTGATGCCGACCGCGCCGTCGCGGTGCAGATCGAGATCGAGGCGCTGCTGGAGGAGACGCCGCTGGCCGGCGCCGAGGTCTTCCCCGTTTCCTCCGCCACCGGCGCCGGCATCGCCGCGCTGCGTGCGCGCCTGCTGGCCGACGCGGCGGCGGAGGCAGCGCGCCGCGACGTCGATCACGAGGCCTTCCGCCTCGCGGTGGACCGCAGCTTCTCGCTCCCCGGCGCCGGCACTATCGTGACGGGATCGGTCGTCGCCGGCAGCCTCCGCGCCAACGACACGGTGCTGCTGCTCCCCGGTGGGCAACGGGCGCGGGTGCGCGGCATCCACAGCGCCAACCGCGCGGTGGAGCGCACTGTCGCCGGCGACCGTTGCGCGCTGAACCTCACCGGCCCCGGCATCGGCAAGG